>CAYRCP010000008.1:0-36014 GCA_964422755.1 uncultured Bacteriovoracaceae bacterium
CCATACGAGAGGGAATCAACGGTAATGGTAAATGTATCAGTGCCCATATCAGGCAACTACCATGATCTGTAAGACTTTCATTTTATTCATTCTCAAAGTACCAGATAACACAAAGATTGCAACGAAAATCTTACTCATATAGAATGCATGACATGGAAATGATAATAATGTGGATTGTCAATACGATCGGAAGGCTTGGCTACATGGGGATTATCGCCCTCATGTTTCTCGAAAGCTCATTTTTCCCTTTTCCCAGCGAGGTTGTCGTCCCTCCTGCAGGCTATCTCGCATCGCAGGGCGAGATGAATATCTGGCTCGTGGTTGCCTGTGGAATCTTCGGCTCTCTTCTGGGGGCGCTTTTTAATTATCTCCTGGCGTTGTGGCTTGGAAGGCCCTTCCTCTTGCGATACGGGAAATACTTTTTCTTCACACAAGAGAGATTTCATAAAGTTGATGATTTTTTCTTCAGGCACGGAGAGATCAGCACCTTTGTATGCAGGCTCATACCCGGAATCCGTCAATACATATCATTTCCTGCAGGACTTGCCAGGATGAACCTCATGAGATTCTGTTTTTATACCTCTTTTGGTGCATCTATCTGGGTTGTTGTGCTTGCCTCCATAGGTTTCTTTGTGGGCAACAATATGGAATTGGTAAATCAATACTCAAAAAAAGCGACATTAGCGTTAATTGCATGCATAACAATCATCCTGATTTTCTATATTAAACGATACATCAATAATCGAGTATAAAGAGTATATATGTCGAGTTACCGATGTTTAATGAATGACTGATCATTTCTGAGAAAGTTATACGTCAGAATATATCCAATTTTTTACAGCTTAATGTATTGTTTCTAATGATTAATTTTATTTTTTATCATAATTATGTATTGACATATGTGCAAGATATGAGGTAACTTGAAAAAGATCTTATTCCTTTTAAGGAGGGGTCTATGGGGAGCAAGTTTTCTTCGTCCGATTTTGAGCTCTACACCCGGAAGATCAAAGATTATCACCTACTCACCCCAGAAGAAGAACTCGATTATGCCAGAAAATACAAGCAGGGAGACATTTCAGCAGGTCAACATATTGTCACGGCAAACTTGAGGTTTGTCGTGAAGGTATCCCAGGGGTATTTTCACTTGGGATACGGACCGCTTGAAATCGTCCAGGAAGGGAATATGGGCCTGGTAAAAGCCCTGACCCGGTTCAATCCCGAGATGGGTGTCCGTTTTATCTGTTATGCAATCTGGTGGATCAAGGCCTACATAAAGAATTTCATTCACAAGAGCTATCAAGTACACACAGGAAGGCTTACGCATGCAAAGGGACTCATCTCACTGGACAGCGCAATTTCCGGTGAGAATGAAAACGAGGAGTGTCTTCTTGACCATCTGCTGTATGAAGGGCCTGACCAGGATGATTTTTATAACCACAAAGAGCGGCATGCCTACCTGGTGAAACTGCTGAAATCAGACCCACCTATCCTTACCAAGCGTGAAGTATTTATCATCGAAAAGCGCTTTTTTAATGATCCGCCTGCAACCCTCAAAGACATCGCCCTGCAGATCGGTGTTACCAGAGAACGGGTCAGGCAGATTGAGATGAGATCATTGCAACGCATCAGGGTTGCTTTAGAAAAACAGCGTGATATCCTCCTGGAGGATATTCATATTGGTCATGAATATCCCATCAGGAGAAAAAGATTTTAGCACATGCTTGTGCAGGCTGGAACAGATTTGATGTTTCTAGCGGTTTGACAGGTCTCCGAACTTGGTCAGTTCGGGCCGCCATGACAGTTGAACTTCTCCTGTCGGACCGTTTCGATGCTTTGCAACAATAACCTCGGCAATACCTTTGTCCGGTGTTTCCGGGTTGTAGACTTCATCCCGATAGATAAAGCATATTATGTCCGCATCCTGTTCAATCGCGCCTGATTCTCTCAGATCAGACATCATGGGGCGTTTGTTCTGACGTTCTTCCACCCTTCTGTTTAGCTGAGACAGGGCAATAACCGGGATATTAAACTCCTTGGCAATCGCCTTTAACGTACGGGAAATCTCGGATATCTCCTGCTCCCGGGAATCGATCCTCGTCTTGGAGGTCATCAACTGAAGGTAGTCAATGATGATGAGACGTATCTCGTGCTGAGAAACAAGTCTCCTGAGCTTTGCACGTATCTCCATCGGAGAAATCCCCGCAGTGTCATCTATGAACAGCGGTGCCTCGGACAGGACACCGGATGCATTGAGGAGCATGCTCCAATCCTCTTTTTTAAGCATGGACAGCGACGATGCCGAACGGACGTAACTTTGATTGATCTCCGCCTGAGAAGCCAGCATTCGAAGAACCAGCTGCTCAACACCCATCTCGAGAGAGAATACGGCAACCGGCATTTGTTCTGTCACGGCAACGGATTGTGCAATATTCATAGCCAGGGAGGTCTTCCCCATGGACGGCCGCCCGGCTATAATAATAAGATCAGTACGGTGCAGTCCACCGAGAAGATGGTTGTCGAGGTCAATAAATCCCGTAGGCACTACCCCCTGGTCTATCTCGCCGCTGGCCATTCGACCGAGGTTGTGATACATGTCCTGCAGAGGGATGCTTATCTTGACCAACCCGCCCTTTTTATTTTTTACCTCTTTGTTTATATTAAATATTATCTGCTCTGCATTTTCCAGGACAACAGGAACATCGTCTATGGGATTTCGCGCATTCTTGATAATCTGCCCCGCCCCTGCGATGAGGGATCTGAGCATGGATTTATCTCGAATCAGTTTCGCATAATATTCAATATTGGCGGTGGTAGGTATATGATCTGCCAGCTGGGCGATATAGCTCGCGCCACCGACCTTGTCCTTTTTCCCATTTTGCTCTATCGCCTCTGTCAGCGAAACCAGATCAATGGGCAAGCCCTTATCCATTAGTCGGAGCATTTCCTCGTAGATGATTCTATGCCTTTCGGCATATAAATCATCCGGAGAAAGTATCTCCGTTAAAATATCAAGGGAGGAGTTCTCAAGCAGTACCCCGCCGAGGATATATTCTTCTGCCTCTTTATTGTGAGGAAGGATTACAGAAGAATCATCCATTGATGCTATTCCTCTGTTTCAGCAATCACTTCTACCTTGACAACAGCTGCGACGTCAGGGAAAAGCTTGACGCTTACCTCATGGGTCCCGATATGTCTGATCGGCTCTGCCAGCATGATCTTTTTCTTGTCGATCTCAAACCCTTTTTCCTCAAGAGCCTCGTAGATGTTCGTGCTTGTGACGGATCCGAACAATTTCCCTTCCTGTCCGGTCTTTACTGCAAAATTCAAGGTGACCGAGCCCAGCTCTTCAGCGATCTTGACGGCATGTTCCTTTGATTTGGCCTCCGTTCTGACGCGCGCCTGGATCTTGTCTTTGAATGCCTTTATATTACTGTCTGATGCCAGAAGAGCGAGACCTTTGGGGATGAGATAGTTCCTGGCATATCCATCCTTAACTTTTACCTCCTGGCCAACTGTTCCGAGACCTTCAATACTTTCCAACAGCACTAACTTCATTTTCCTTCTCCTTTTGAAATTCTTATCCTTTTCCTGAAATCGAACCAGGTATCGAACAAACCGAGGGCAGCCGTTATAATCATGATGTATATTTGGCTTAAGATCAATATATAAATGACCCATCTGAACATCTTTGCCCAATTACGTTCAGCCATAAACGATGCAACAATCGCTAATCCCTGATAAAAGTACGTGTAAGAAATCATGATCATCAAATTCAGCCCGATAGTATGCACCGTATCCATGCGGATTATCGTGAACACACCGGCAAGGATGAATCCCCCCACGACCCAATCCGGGCACTTCCATTCACGCAGCACAACATCTTTTTTTATCCCTGAAACAATAACGAGATTGAGCCACATGACAAACGCAAATGTTGTTGCCATGATCGCAGGGAAGATCTTTATGATACGAGCCTCTATGGCAGCCCTGCTCATCTTGAAATCCATCATCTCACTGGGTGAAAGCATGGTTTCGTAGACGGCAGCTACCTGGTTCATGATATTGCCAACCCAACTTGCTATGACTGCAGAGGATGATGTGCCTTCAGACGAGGCCAGCATAAAGATGCTGAGCATGAACAGAAAAAAAATCAGACACGTCGGCACGACAACAGCCAACCCGATATTTCGCCTTTGAACATACCGCCCCAACAGAATCCCGCAACTAAGAAGACACAGATAGAGAACAACACTGTGAAAGTATGGGGGAATAAAGATAAGAACAGCAGGTATCAGACCCACAAGAACAGGGTTTATCCCTGCAGTTCTTTCTGAAAAGACACAGTATATCGATGGAAGACACAATGCGAGTGGAACGGCCTGCGGCGTCATCACGATTACCAGAACACCCATAAAAAGAAAGACCCCGGTGTATATCCACAGGGTCTTTGGGCCTCTGTTTAAAAGAGGCATAATCCTAATTGTGTACGGTATACGGCAAAAATGCCATGATCCTGGCACGCTTTATCTCAAGCGTCAGTTTTTTCTGATGGCCCGAGCAGGTGCCGGTTATCCGTCTCGGCAGAATCTTGCCTCTCTCAGTAATAAAATCTCGCAAAATGTGAGGAGACTTATAGTCAATGGGAGTTTTCTTGTCTTCACAGAATCTGCACGTCTTCCTCTTATAATATGTCCGGCCTCTGGGATGTGATGGTCTATTATTCCGCATTTTTCTCTGCAACCTCCTCTTTCTGAGTTTCAGGTACCGGTTCGCTCTGTGGTTCTGGTACCGGTTCGCTCTGTGGTTCCGGTTTCGGTTCCAGGTCTGCTCTGTTTGTGTGTTTGTCAAGTTTGACAATCACAAACCTCAGGATATTCTCATCAATCCTCAAGAATCTCTCGATCTCAGGAATCATCGATCCCGGTCCCTCAAGATAACTCAGGAAATAGTGTCCCCTGGGTTTCTTTTGAATTTTATATGAAAGTCCTCTGACTCCCATATCATCCATTTTGATTAAGTCTCCCCCGTTCTTTGCAATGGTATTTTTCAGTCTGGTGAGGAGCTTTTCCTGATCTTCTTCCCCGAGATCGGGGTTTTGGATATACATCATCTCATACAAGTTCATGCAATCCTCCTTGTGGTTTAGTAGCCCCATTAGGAGCAAGGAGCGGCATTTTCATATAATAAAGAGTTTTAATATGCAAGCCCCAAATATCAATGATGCTTCGATTAATATCGAATGCTGAATCCTTCCAGAGCATCATCCACAGGCGTTTCGTTATAATCGATCTTGTCCACACGGGCACCCGGGGGGCCCTGATAGCACCAGGAAAGGAGATCTTCAACAGCCCCATGCTTCCCCTGGACGAGAACCTCAACCGCTCCGTCAGGTGTATTCCTCACCCATCCCGCAAGGCCGAGCCTCTGGGCTTCTTTCTGCGTATGTGCGCGAAACCACACCCCCTGCACTCGACCAAAGATCTTCATGTGCAACGACTGCATATCCTCATTCCTCCTTGAGAAGTCTCAGAAAAGCCTCTTCATCGAGGATGGTAATGCCTAATGCGCTCGCCTTGCTGAGCTTTGATCCCGGCTCCGTCCCCACAACGAGATAATCGAGTTGTTTGCTCACCGAGTTTAGAACCTGTCCACCGAGTGCTTCCACCCGCTCTTTTGCCCCGCTGCGCGACATGAGCTGCAATGTCCCGGTAAAACAGAATCGTTTTCCGCGCAATACAGATAAGGTCTTTTCCTCTTGAACAGGTGCAGCCGGCTCAACTCCAAGCTTCAAAAGTTTATCAACCACAAGCCGGTTCTGTTCGTTTGAGAAAAAATCACCGATGGATCCGGCGATCTCGTTGCCTATCCCTTTAATAGAGCACAGTTCTTCACAGGGTGCGGCTATAATGTTCTCGAGCGATCCGAAATGATCCGAGAGATCTCTTGCCGCCACTCTCCCCACATGCTGTATGCCCAGGGCATAGATAAATCGTCCAAGAGATACCTTTTTACTCGACTCAATGGATGCAATCAGGTTTGATGCAGAAAGTTGTGCAAAGCCATCGAGACTCATAACGTCAGTTTCTCTCAGTGTGAAGAGGTCCGCAATATCATGAACCAGGCCTTCATCCACCAACTGATGAACAATCTTTCTGCCAAGACCATCTATGGAGAGTGCATCTTTGGAAGCAAAATGATAGATCTCTTCTACGATAATGGCGGGGCACGAGATATTTATACACCGCAAATGGGCACCGTCCTGCACGAGAGCTGTGCCGCATGACGGACAATTATCAGGCATGACAAACGCTTTAGCGTCTTCAGGCCTTTTTGACAGTATCGGGGCAACTACTTCGGGGATGACATCCCCTGCCCGCTGCACTATGATCGTATCTCCTTCCCGGACATCCTTGCGTGCGATCTCATCGGCATTGTGCAATGTTGCCCTGCTGACGGTGACGCCTCCAACCTTGACGGGTTCCAGGTGAGCTACCGGAGTTATCACACCGGTACGTCCAACCTGCACATCAATTGCATTCAGGATAGTGGTTGCCTGGGTCGGGGGGAATTTATATGCCACAACCCATCTGGGAGACCGGGCCTTCACCCCGAGTTGACTCTGGTCAGCTACCCTGTCCAGCTTGATGACCACGCCGTCTATCTCATATGGAAGATCATCCCTCATCACCTGCATCTGCATGGTAAAGCGAATGACCTCATCAATGCCGGAGCACAACCGTTTGTCCGGATTCACCCTGAATCCGAACTGGCTGAGCCTTTCAAGCACAGCATACTGTGAATCGAGTCCTATTTGGGCTGGTTCAGAAATCCCGTAGGCAAAGAATACGAGTGACCTCGATGCAGTAATGCCTGAATCAAGCTGCCTCAACGATCCGGCAGCAGCATTTCTCGGATTTGCAAACAACCCTTCGTCGTTGTGTGATCTCTCCACGTTGAGTGCCGTAAATGCAGATTTAAGCATCAGCACTTCACCCCGCACCTCGAGCAATTCGGGATGATCGCTGCCCATCAGATGCAGGGGAATACTCTTGATGGTGCGCACATTTTCCGTCACATCTTCCCCGGTCATGCCGTCACCCCTGGTGCCTCCCCGGGCAAACACACCGTTTTCATAGACAAGTTCTACAGCCAGTCCATCGAATTTGGGTTCACAACAATAGGCTACATTATCATTTCCCAGCCATTTCGTGACCCTTTGATGAAATGCTGCCACCTCGCCTGTGTCCATGGCATTATCAATGCTGAGCAGAGGAATTCTATGGACCATTGGCTGAAATGATGCAAGTGGAGGACCCCCTACCCTTTGTGTGGGGGAATCTTTGGTTTTCAGTTCCGGATTATTTTCTTCGAGAATCATCAGTTCTCTGAAGAGTTGATCATATTCTCCATCGGATATTTCCGGTGAATCGAGAACATAGTAGAGATAATTGTGGTGTTCCAGTCGTTTTCTGAGATCCTCAGCCCGTTCTTTCAAATTCTCATGTGCCATGGAGATCCTCGCATGTATATATAATGGATATGAATTCAAGAAATATTTCTCTAACACAAAAAAAAACTTGATCAAAAGAATTTCTTGATTATTACATTAGATAAAGGTATATGCACACAAACTTAAATAAGTGCAGGTTGAACTACAAGGAGGTTGCAATGGGTAAAGTTGTATTTAATGTTCAGGATCAGTTCCTCAATCAAGCGCGAAAGGAAAAGGTGCCTATTATTGTAACTCTCGTAGACAAAGAACAGGTTGAAGGTTTTGTGAAGAGTTTTGATCCATTTTGCATCTTGATACAGACCGAAAAACCTATACTTATCTATAAACATGCAGTTGCAAGCATAGAACCTTCTGAGACCAATTCCAAACTCAAAGACTTTCTTGCAGGATGAGAGAAAGCTCTAAGTTAGCTGTCTTTGCACTGTGTCTGTTTTTATTCGTCTGTTCTTACTCCGGCGTTCACGGAGAAACAACACTTGAAGTATATGGTGTAGGTGCCATAGAAGAAGACAACCTTGCAAAGGCTGAACAGCTTGCTTTGAAAGATGCTTTCTCAAAAGCCATTCTCCATGTGGCATTGAGACATGTTCCCTACTCTGCATCCCTCGATCTGGTAGAAATATTGCCTGATTTTATGGCAAGTCGGGGGATGCAGGATATCATCCAGTATCAGATTACTTCACGCTCTCAACAGTATGATACTCTGGCCATCAGTGTGGATATCAAGATCGATGATGAATCCATTAAGGACTGGCTCTACGCACACACGCTTACTCTTCCTTACGAACTCAGACCCAAGGTTCTCCTGATGATTTCTTCATACGGCCCGGGTGATGACGAACTTCATGAATGGTGGAGCATGAAGGGGAGAAAAACCTATTCCCCGTTTGAAACCCAGTTGAAGCAAAGGTTCTATCAGCGTGGAGAGCATGTACTTGAAGTGCCCCAGAGACTGAATGGAATACGCTTTGAAAACCAAAAACCCTTCGAAATAGCACAGGCTGCGGGGGGTGATATCCTCATCAGCGGGACGATAAGTTATACGCCGGTACTCGATACCCTCTATGAATGCTCCATGGAGATAAGCCTTATAGATCTGCAGACTCTTTCCCCCATTGGAACATGGTCTGTTTCAAAACGGGGTGATTTCTCACCTTCAACCATGAACGCGCTCATGATAGATGAGGTTATCAAGCCCATACGGGCACGTATTGCCCATAAGATGCTCAGCATAAGTCCTATTGTCATGCAAAAGAAGCTCTGCATAGAAGGTATCGAAGATTACGGAACCTACAAATCATTCATTAATGCCCTGAATGCCATGGAGAGCGTTTCCGCGGTGAACATCAACAGCATTCAAGGACATAGCATCTGTCATACCCTTCAGATTAAGGGCAGCCTCTTCGATATCATGGAAAATCTCAAGAGCGAACAGATAAAAGAAGCGGATATCGTCGTAGAGGATGATACTGCCTATATTCGCATCATCAATAACTGAACTTTCCTTATTTAGCCTCAATATGTCCTGTTGGTCCATCTATCCCCGATAGCATGATTACCGAGAATCAGATCGCTTGTGCAGTACTTACGCAGCTGTTTTTCCGAGAACAATCCTAGCGAAGAGTCGGCATGTAGGTGTTGGGATCATACACCATGAGCACAATGAGAAACACGAACAGATAAAAGCTGGTGGCAAAGAGGAAATTCCTCACCGCAGCACTGCTCGGCGGTTTATTCAGCGCAACAAAAAAAGGCGTAATTGTTACCAGAGCAAACCCTGCAACTGTGAGCACAGGTATCTTCAGGTAAAACAGCCATACCACAGGTACAATCAGGCAGAAAATGGTCACTGAGCTGATAACACGGTGTGCCTGTTTCAGATCAAGGCCCGCCTTCATGAGGATGATATATCCTGTCTGATTTCCCACAGCCAGATCAGCATCGATATCCTTGTAGTCCTTGAATGTTGAAACCAGCGACCAGCCTCCGAAGACAAGGAAGCAGTAGATGATGATCTCAGGTGTGAATTCCAGATTTCTATGCGAAAAAAGGCCTGCCAAGAATGCTCCAAGCCCCCACATCCCTTCTATCTTGTAATTTCCCGGGAAGAACCGTTTTGCCCGATAGAAATCATGATTATAGATGATGGAACAAATAAACAGAAGCAGCAGGGGTAAATAAATTATACTCTTATTCATGCTGAACAGAACAAGGATCATGGCAGCGCACGTAGCATTGAAAAAAAACATGTCCTGTCTTCCGACAACAACAGCCCTTCCGGATAGAGCGTCTTCTTTCTGATCAAAAAAGTCGTTTTGTACAAGAGACGTAATGCCTGCATAAAAAACGAGAACAGACATCAGGACTGTAGCGGGGTATATGCTTTCTGTTACTGCGGCACCTAAAAACGTCAGGATAACGAAAGGCATGCAATGCAGACATCTCTTGATCAGGACCCTTGCTATATGGGGATTCAGCACCAAATAAAGCAGACTTGAAACCATTATCTGCAACAGGGAAATGCAGGCCATCCGTGTGAGAGAAAGCTTAAAATAGAGCAGAGACGAGACAGCCGGGATTATCGACCCGGCATTTACATTGATGAGATACGCTGCACACCCGCCCAAAAATGCCTTTGAAAGACTCGAGGTCTTGATGAACACATAATATCCCGCGAAAAAGATGGTGGACCAGAGAACCATGCCCTCCCCTATGGGAAATCCATGCTCCGGGTCAAACATGAGAAGTTGAGCAATGGATGGTGTTTTCATGACATAGGTATAGGAAAACCCTCCGACGCCGTATATGAACACATCGATAATCGGAGGGATTATCCCGAGAAACACCCCGATGAGCACGGCATTTATCGCTTTTTGCCAATGCACCTTCGCAAGAAGAGAAATGACGAACGTATACGACCAGATCATGAGGAAATAGAACGTAGAGCTGTTGATGATACTGTTCTGATAGCCGATACTGTGGGCAAGCATCGTCTCTTCAAGAGAGCGCACAATCCCGACAAACAAGGCAAATATCAGGATGGTATAGAGGTTATACTCCTTTTTTTCCTGAAAATAGATGACCCGCCGAATCCAGTTCTTCGAACGCATTACAATTCATTCCCCGATTGTTTCATTACAGTACGTTATTACATCACCTGCCCCATTTTTGCAGCTCTTTCAGGGCTGGATATTCCTTTTCCATCTTTTTCTCATCCAACTGATCAGGCAGGAGATAAATAGTGCGGGCACCAATGGTTTTGTCCGGCAGCATGCCTCCGCGGACAAACACCCACATTCCCTTTTCCAGGTCTTTAAACCTTATTACACCGCCCTGTGCATCCAGCACATTCGTCTCATACTGCTTATGCTTATGCCTCATATCCACAAGAACAACCTTTCTCTCCGAGGCAATGATATAATCACCCACCGGGCTTATATACGATATCCTGCCCTGGAACTCGACCTCTTTCCAGTTGCTGACAGGTATCCGTATCTTATCCCCCAGACAGACCCCGGCTGAGAATATCATGCATACAACAACTGCCAGAGTTATTATGGATATTTTTTTGAACATGTCTGTCTCCTGTACATCAATTTTGCTTCCAGTACCTGATTGTGGGGACGGGTACCACGGTTGTGTTATCAGGAAGATCAATATCTGTCGGGAATGTAGTGGCGATGTCATCGGAATTGCCGGAATTGCCGGAAGGATCATCGGGATCACTGGGATGGTCTGCGGCTGTAACGATCAGTTTTGTCCTGATGGTTGTCCCATCATCTTCATCCTTGAGCTCTACGATCTGCGGAGCGGACGGCATACCGAGACCGATATAAATTGATCTCTGGTCATTACTGTCAATCACCCCGTCTCCGTTTGTGTCTTTATCATTAATGTCGACTATTCCATCTCCATTCAAATCAAATCCTTGTTCTCCCGTCAGATAATCCAAACCATAGATCCGGGCACCTCCGAAAACCTCCATGTTGCACAGATCGCTTCCAGCAGGATCCGGTGTAAACGTGGTGAATATCACAATGGAATGCAGGATCAGGCTGGGATCTCTATATTCGTACAGGATCGGGTAGGAAACCACCTTCTCGCCCTCCCTGTCGAATTTTATAAACCACCCTTTGCTTGCATCACTCTTCAGGAGAGACCGGAACGTATTATCATAGTTATTTGATGAAACATTGGTAAGATCGGACCATACAAGCGTCGTTCCTTCCCATCTATTTTTTATGCCATAGAAAAAATTCTCAGTATGAAGATCATCCGGCGTCTCACGATCCCCGGTACCGATAAACACATACTCACCCCAGCTTTCCGCTTTCACTGCGGGTCTGTAGAAAAACTTCAGCCAGCTGTCTGCAGTAACGCCGTCTCTGGCCTTGAACAGAAGCTGCCGGTTCCAGGCTGCACCCGTGGCATTTCTGTCGCTGAACACAAACAGGTTCCCTCCCATGTCGCCTGCATACACGGTATCGAGGAGATTATTGGTATCATGGTCTGAATCAAATACCAGGATATCTACGATAGAGTGTGTCATTAGTGCATAGTTGCTGTGATGGTAATTGAGGGTAGAGCTCAACAGAGAACCATCAGAGGCATCCACTGCATAGACAGCCCTGCCCCTGGTATCTGCGGCATTCGGCGTCTTTGCAGGTACGGCGTCATCATAATGATCATCATCTTCCAAGGCATCATACCCACCTGAAAGGAACACTGCCGTTTTTACGGAGCCGCCGACATACATGTTGCCCACCTGAGGGGTACACCAGGACTGCCCCAGTGTTTCCGTCCCCAGGAATGTTGAAGCGATTTCCCATTTCCAGGCAGGAGAATCATAGCCACCTGTATAGACTGTATCTTCATCGACAGTAGCAACGGTCCCTATATCCAGGGTGTGGTACTTATCACCGCCTCTCCTGAGTCCGAAGGTGAGAAGCATATCACTTCCTGAAGGATAGATAACCGGGGAGCCATCGATAAAAATCTCGTGATTTGCCTCCGGGTCCTTGATAGTATGCATCTTGGAGATCTGCTCCCATGGGACAAACGACCATGCCTCTTCTACCTCGTCATCCGTATATACCGGGCTCACACCTTCATTGTTGCCTTTGTCATCATCTATGAAGCAGTGGAGAAATCCGTCGTTTGCACCGACAAAGATAAGGGCCTGGGTCGTACCGTTTATATCCTGTATGCTGGGTTTCGAGTGGAGCAGGTCCCCCAGGACCCATACGCGTTTTTTCGTCTCCGCCCCGTCATCCGGATCATAATCGTTCCTGGCCGAAAGGAAGTAGATGAGGTCGTCCGGATCGGCAACACCCAGCTCTGTCCTGACATCATTATTGGTTTCATGGAATCTGTTTGATGAATCGGTCAGGTTGGTGGTCGTTGCAGAACCTGTATGGTACGTGTAGAAATTCCTGCCATTCTGAGTCAGCAAAGCAGCACCGACACCCCCCTCATCCACAGCAAAACCGTCCTGATTGCTGTCGGGATAGCACGAAGAAGCATTACTTAAAATTACCCCGCTGGCATCAGTCGCTGGGCTTGTACCGTCTTTCTGGAGAACATTGCCAAACTTGTCCAGAACATATTTCTTTATGTTTCCGTACCAGAAAGGACTGTCGTTCGGACGAAACATGCCGACATAGAGGTTCCGTCCTGAATAGTTATTGTCAATTTCACTAATGGGAACAACCGGTGCGCTGAGATTGACATTCTTCTCGATAATGGAACCAAAGATATCCTCAAAAGCGGTCTGGATCTCTTCGGTGCTGTAACTGGCACGATACAGACCGTCCCCATGGGAACCGTGAACACTATCGGCGCCAGCAGCCGCACGTCTGAGCAGCAAATCATTGGTCCCGGTGGCAAAACCGATGGTATGGGTGTGAACATTCTGCCGCTCAAAACCTACCGGGGCTACCGGGGAAACCGGATCACGGACATATTGTTCAAAGGGTTCTCCCGACGGGTCATTACCCGAGATAATCATATCCTCGTCATAGAGAAACTTTGCCACGTCATCGAGCCAGTGGGTGCCGCCGTGGCCATCTGTTCCAGGATCTGCACCATCACTGTCATAATCACTGATGGTCTTGCCGTTAATATAATCTGCCCGGGTGAAGATATTCAGACCGACACCACCGCCCCCTTCATCATAGTACGAGTTGCCGTCGGTCATGAGAATGATATGGTTCTGCTGGCACCTCCACTGTATGGGAGACGTGTAGGTCACCCCGGGATTCGCCCAGGAACTTTTGTTTGCAAAATACAGCCCGGCTTCAGCCAGGGTCTCTGCCAGGGGTGTTGCCCCGTTTGCGGTATATCCGTTAAGTGCACTATCCAGCAAAGCCTTCTGGGCTGCATCCAGATCCGCTATGGGTACGGATATCCGTCCACCGACGTTGCTGGTATTGAACCGCATGAGCCCGACCCGAATATTCTCCCCGTCATCAATCATACTCTGGAGCAATGATTTTATTGCATCTCTGGCCACATCGATCTTCCTCCTGGAAGGGGTTAGATCAGATTCGTTGTAATTTATGAACGTTCCTGTGGACAGGGTTTCAAAGTCGTCGTCATTGGTTGAACAGCCATAGCCTTCTGACTCAACATGGATATTGCCAGACCAGCGGCCAAAGGTATTCAGCGTGATCTCTGCATCGTCACAGTCAAGATCCGCTATATGATCGGCAAAGATCTCCCAATCTCCTCCCCATTGCGAATTATCCCAGTAATAGACTTTTTCATTATCATAATCCGTATCTCCGGGTTCGGTTGAATAATCATAGGTCGGGTCAAATGTTCTGTCAGGCACCCGATCATCCATTGAACCTGATGTATCGAATATGATGAGCACATTTGGTGGGACCACAACAGTTTTTCCGGTATAGAGATCAGTATCCATGGCATGAGACATCCCTGGAATAAGGAATAAGACGATACTCAAAACAGCAACCAGGTTATTCTTCTTCATGACACCTCTCCTTTGGTGTTTCTTACCATGCAACACCCACCTCGATCGCATGATCACCTGCCCGGGATACTATCCTGTAGTGATCGGTATACAGTCCTGAACCAACAGGATCTTCAAAATGTCTTTGAAAGGTAATGCGAATCGTTGCATCATCCACAATACTGGCAGCAGTCAAATAACCTTGAACGTCTGCCGTTATATCACGCGTTTCGTTAAGGGTAAGATTTCCTCCCGAGAGATTGTCGATTATTGTGGAAAAATTGGCAATAACAAATTCCGCAGCCCCTTCGGCGGTATAAAAATCCTGTTTATATGCCAGCTCATTTCCGGAGATCTTGACCTCAATATTTGATGACCGCATACTCAACGTGCCGATAAGAATGCTCGCCAGCAGAACCAGCAGCACCATTACCAGCACCATGCCGTCATTGCCTTTTATCATGCTGAACCTGTCGTGCTTAGAGCCCATTCCTTCACACCTCTATACAGCTAACGCTTAATGAATGTTATTCTGGCTGTCGGGTTAACACCTTTATCAGCCCACTGCACCGCGATTTCCACTTCTCTTGCCCCTAATACAGCCACTTGCTTGACATTGTATTGAATGGTGTAGCCGACACCGTCTACTGTCGTCGTATAGGGTGCAATCGATGGAGTGCCAATCCCGAATGTGCTGCTGCTGATGGATAAGTCCTGCAATTCTTCCAGCTTGTCCTGTGCTATGTTGACTGCCTGGGACATATGCATCCCATAACTGTTGCCCATGACCGACAGGGACTGCATTTTCGCAATGCCTAAGATCCCTACCGCAAAGACAAGTATGGCGACAACCAGTTCCATGAGAGTGAAGCCCTTATCCATCATAAAAAAACCCTTCATTAACTGCCCCTGTCTTTGACTAGCGTCGTTTACAATCCCAGATTCCGTCCCTTGACTCTTCTGGTAAAGGTTCTCGTCAGGTAGTTGCCTGTCTGAGGGTCCGGATCCTCGCTCCTTGTCTGAAGAGTGATATCAATAACGCGCACATTCGCTGCATTCGCTCCCAGTTGATTGCCGGAGGCCGGTGTCAAGTCTAGACCGCCGCTGGAGTAGGTAAGTGTCAAATTCGTGATATTTCCAGCGATATCCCGTCCGTTTCTCTCGAGCATTCTGGTGTCCTGGTGCCATATATAACTGATGACCTCATCAGATCCGCTGACAACTCCATCACCGTCAAGATCCATACTCAGCCCAAGTCTTGTTTCATTGGCAGCAGGGAATGCGCCGGTCGAACTTGCAATGCCGACTAATCCCATCTGTGGTTCACCAGGATCGCACCCGGCATTTCTGATATCACGCTCCATGATATCCATCACCGCTCTCAAGTCCTGCTGTATGGCAGATACCTGGTGCTGAACGTTGCTTTCCCGGTGCTGTACCTGATAGGTCAGGTACACTGCTGACATGAGCAGTAAAGACAATACCAGTACAATCATGAGTTCAACCAGGGTGAGCCCCTTATTGTTACCTAATAACTGATTAGTATTCATGGCGATATACCTGCGCTTCCCCCGAAAGAAAGTGTTATTGTCCTGTTGTTATCTGCCGTGGGTGCCTTTGCGCTTTGAATCGTGATGTTGCCGGATTGCAACGCAAGCCCCCTGCTGTTAAAACCCGTAGAGTTTGTCGCCATCGCGGCATCACCGGCAAAGGTTGTGGCTGTTATGGAAACAGCGGTGTTGGGAAAACTGGTCCATGGGACAATAGTTCCACCAGTGGTCGCTATCATGATATATCTGTTCGGGGATGTTACAGCATCGAAACAGATCTTGATGTCGGAATTTCTCTTGATTGCCTCGCTGCGGGCCTGCTGAAGATTCGAATAAATGGTTCTCGCCGTAGCATTCAGGTTCCGTTTCGCAAGCCAGGCGCCCATACCCGGCACAGAAACCGCTGCAAGAACGCCGATAATTACAACTACCACCATAAGTTCCATAAGGGTAAACCCTTTTTTATTCATTCCCTTTGCCACACCTTTTCTCATTCGATTAGCTGCACCTGTAGATTTCATCCTATTTATTATCGGCATGATACCAGCGCGACTTAACCCTGGCTGTCATTTCACCGGGGGAAACCGATACTTCCCCATGGAGATCCGTCCGGAAGATCTCTATGCCTCTTTCTTTCAACCGCGTGAGGCTGTCCTTGTTCGGGAACCTGTATGGATTTGCATATCCGCAGGAGATCACTGCGATCCCGGGATTCACCCTGTCAAGAAGCATATTCGTGCAGGATCTGCGAGAGCCGTGATGTGCCACTTTCAGCACATCTGCAGACAAGTCGCGCTCAAGCCTGCTCAGCATAATCTCACCATACCCGTCTGCATCGCCCATAAAAAGACCTCTCATGCTGCCGTTCTCTATTTTTAAGACAATGGAGCTCAGATTCTGGTCCGAGGAATCGGTCCCAGCTTCCATAGAGGGATTTAGCACTGATATTTTCACGCCGTCAAGTTCATATGTATCTCCTATATTCACGATTTTCACCGGTATGGACTTCCTCCGGGTAATTCGCATTACGTCCAGGAAATATCGGCTCTTTTCATATCGCATATTCATCCACACCTCCCCCACGTCAAAACGATCGAGAATAAACGGTACACCGCCTGCATGATCCGGATGAAAATGAGTGATGACTACAATATCCAGATGCGTGATTCCCTTTCTGAGCAAATACGGACCGACAATAAATCTGCCGGTATCAAATCCCGAGAAACTCCCCCCTGCATCGATCAGCATTGCAGAAGATTTATTCGTTACAAGGGTGCTGTCACCCTGGCCGACACTGATGAAGTTGAAGCACAGGGGTTTTGAAAGCCTCACTATCTGGGTTATTGCCGGGATGAGAATCACCAATGCTCCGCAAAAAACGAGGATCAGGGATTTTATATTTGAGCTTCGTGCAAACAGCGCAATGATGAGTCCTGCATAGCTCGCAAAGACCCAGAAGATCGATGGTTGTACAACCGGCTTGAGTGTTCCGAGCATATCACTCATCCGCAAGATGAGTGATATGCCGCCCATGCACAGTGAAAACAGGTGTGAAGAAATACCCACTGACAAAGGGGCCGTAATAAGACCCGTCAGACCCAGCGGCATGATGATAAAACTGAACAACGGTACACAGACAAGATTGGACACGACACCTAAAGGAGATACAAAACCAAATACATACATAACCACCGGCAGGGTAAATATACCTGCACCCAGGGGGATGAGGACACATAATAACCATCCAGGATAATGTTCAAAACAAGAATATACCGCGATGATTCCTAAAACGGCAGAAAATGACAGGAGAAAACTGGGGGAATTGAGCGAGACCGGCCACAAGATCAGGATTATTATGCCGGCCGCGGCAAGGCTTTCAAGGAGATTTGCCTTGCGCAGAAATGCCAACGCGCCGATCAGACAGCCTGCCATAATCAGCGCACGCAGCGTAGGTATGGTGGCGCCCACGAAGATGGTAAATGCAACAGCGCAAAAAAGACCTCCTGTTTTTGCTATGAATGGCGTGTCGTATCGCAGGGACACGGGCGGTATCAGCCGGATAATGGTGAAGATAAGAACATATCCCAGGCCGATAATAATCCCCATATGAAGGCCTGATATTGCCAGAAGATGGGCGATTCCAAGCGCGGTGAAACTGTCCCGCAGACAATAGGCAAGGCCGGAGCGATCACCTGCCAGGACTGCCTTGAGCACCTCGGCTTCGGGCCGGGCGTATGCAGAGAGTCTTGCTGCAACCAGATCCTTGAACCCGGAGCTGGATGCCGCCCCGGTTGTCTCGATCACGTCGAAATCCTTAATCACGCCTGAAAGTGTAATGCCCTGTTGAAGCAGATATTCCCGGTAATCGAATTCGCCATAATTGCCGAATCCTCTAGGAGGCTTGATCTCTGCATATGCCCTGATACGGGATCCATTCTGCAGTTTTTGCACGTTATGATAAATACGCAACTGGGCATACCCGCGGTATTTTTCTTCATCGAGGGATACATCATCGAGAATCATCCTGAAGGTTCCATGCATGAATCCGGCATCTTTCACCCTGCCCTCTATGAGATGTTGCCCCTTTTGGATTTCAACCCATTGAGGAGCAAAAAACATGGAGGTCAAACCGATGATGATCCCGATTACTGCATGGATAATCCGCTGCCTGCCCGTAAGCAGAACCATAAAGAAGGCTGCGAAGGCAAGGGAAGGACCGGCACCGTGAAAGAGAAGAATTCCACAACATATCCCGACAAAGACAACCAGCAACGGTGTTGTCTTTCCCACATGCCATAACATTTCCGTGACCCCCCGATAATAAACCGTTCAAGACGGTAACATGCTAAAAACAATCAATTGCTGAAGGACTCCCATGAGGGAGTTGATGCTCAATGGTGTATCTTATTCTACTCTAAGCTTTCCAATGAGGTCGGACATCTTCTCCAGTGAATGCCTTGTCAGATAGTCTTCTATGTCCTGGATGATCCGGGAAAAACAGAAAGGGTCGCGTAAAGCGGCACTTCCTATCTCAACCGCGGTTGCGCCTGCAAGGAGAAACTGTATAACATCTCGATAGGAGATAATACCGCCTGACGCAATGATGGGAATACGTACACACTTATGAACTTCCCAGACCAGCTTCAATGATACCGGCTTGATTGCAGGGCCGGAAAGCCCTCCGGTTACATTCCCCAGGACCGGTCTCCATGTTTCTTCATCGATGGCCATAGCAGGGATGGTGTTGGCACAGGTTATGGCATCTGCTCCTGCTTCCTGGGCAGCCAGAGCCATCTCGCAAATATCCGTCACCATGGGGGAAAGTTTGATCACTAACGGCTTGTTCGTTGCCAAACGAACCTTCGAGATCAAGGAAAACAGAACGTCCGGGTCCTTGCCGAACTCGAGCCCTCCCTTTTTGACGTTCGGACACGATACATTCATTTCTACAGCAGAGATACCCTCTACATCCAGCTTGTGTGCCATCTGTTCATATTCTTCCTGGGCTGAACCAAAGAAATTTACCATTACCGGGGTATCGAACCCTTTCAGAAAAGGAAGTTTGTCTTTAACAAATGCATCGACACCGATATTCTCAAGACCGATGGCATTGATGAGACCGCAAGGGGTTTCAAAGACCCTCGGGGTAGGATTGCCCTTCTTGGGATTCAGCGAAAGCCCTTTTGTGACAACAGCCCCCATAAGTGACAGATCAAAGATCTCGGAGAATTCCTCACCATAGGCAAAGGTGCCTGATGCGCTCATTACCGGATTCTTCAACGTGAGTGAAGGTGTTATTGAAACAGTTGTATCCATAATCAACTCCATATGACATGTGATGAATCGAAAACCGGCCCTTCCCTGCATACCCGCAGGTTTCCTTTTGTCGTGGCCACAACACATCCGGAGCATACACCGAACCCGCAGGACATATATTCCTCCAGAGATACCTCACATCGTGATCCAATCCTTTCTGCAATTTCGCTGACAGTGCGAAGCATCCCTTTCGGTCCGCATGCATAGATGGTGATTGGCTTCTTTGCCTCTTCCACCACCTTATCGAGCATATCAGTGGCAATTCCCTTCTTGCCCAAGGAACCGTCCTGGGTGGTCACTCTCAGTTTCATACCGTCTATAGCCTTGATCCTCGATAAAAGAGGGATATCGATTTGCGAGAAGGCGCCGAAGATCAGGACCCCAGCCCTGATCTTCTCTGCCAGACAGAGAATCGGGGGAAGGCCGGTGCCGCCTGCGATGTAAACTGGATACTCATCCTTTCCCGGCGTACTGAAACCTGTTCCCAGAGGGCCTAAAACATGTACTGCCTCTCCGGGGATCATAGTGGAGAGAAGACGGGTTCCATGTCCTTTGATCTTGTAGAGAAGTTCAAGGCTATGCTCATGTCTGCCCAGTATCGCAAAGGGTCTTCTCAAGAACGGTTCATAGCCGCAGTTTATCTTGACCATAACGAATTGACCCGGGAAACAAGACGGCGGTTCACATTCAAGCGTTAAGAGAAAGGTGTCTCGTGCAACCGACTCATTGGATTGAACAATGCCCTCAATGTCTCTCATGCAAATCCCCTTCCAGTTTTTTTACCATAACGTCGGCATCCTCTCTTGTATCCGTGTAGTACTTGGGCCATGTACTCACATGTTGGAATCCCATGGATTCATAGAGCAGGCGCGCCTGCTGATTCGATTTCCTGACTTCTAAGAATACGTATGGCTTTTTCCGTCTTTTCGCATCGGATATTATCTCATTCAGGAGTCTTTTGGCGATACCTTTTTTCCGATGACCGGGATGTACGGCAAGATTAAGCAGATGTATCATGGTCTTCATTGTTAAGGCAAAGCAGTATCCTATTACCTCTCCATGGCAGCATACAACGATATTCATGCACCGTTGATCATGGAGTGTTGTTACAAAGGTACCCATGCTCCATGGTGAAGGAAACGAAACCTTTTCTATCTCCTGGATGCAGGGCAAATCATTTTGTGTTGCCTTTCGAATCGTTAGAGTATCCATGTCATCATGAGCACTACTGCCACACCAAGGGCAAAAATGCCTGCCTGAGACAGCTTTGGCAGATCTTTTGCTATCAATCCGGCCAACCCGATAATGATGCTGACAAACGGCATGTATGAAAGGGCTGTGATCAGATAGTCCGGAAGAATATCCTTTGTCATAAAGACTACACCGCTCAGCACTGCGATACTCAAACCTATGGAAATCAGGGCATAGACATAGCTCCTGACAAGAGCTTTCCTCATGGCATGATGTATCTTATGCTCGATATTCTCCGTGCTCGCAGGCACAAGTCCCTCATTGACCCTGCGAATATGCATGTCCACAGACCTGCCGAGAAGAGAAAACGGGATAGATAAAACAAGGGCAAGCCCTACGGCCGATGTCTCATTGAGGTAAAGAGCGGCAATGATGGCCACCGGGGTGGCAACGATTGCACAAAATGAGTCGTCGCTGGGCAGGTAAGCGCCCACGGGAGGTGCATTGAGCCAGAGCAGTTCCAGTGATGCACCAAGGAGAAGCCCGATATATATATTCCCCATGATGAGTCCCAGGATGGAACTGAGCACGATGGGGCGACTGAGCATAGACTGGAACACATAGACCCTGTCAAGCCAGATAAGAGACCCCACCATAACCGTTATTACGACAGATATGATCATATTGTTACCATATGCAGTATGGATTTCATGTCGATGTTGCGCTCTCTGGGAACCGACTGCAGGTTCACATACACCCCCTGGTCCATAAGCAGGCTGAGCATCTCAAGATCCTCCTGATCCACCCATACGGAATACGAGATCTGTTTCGATGTGTCAGTCCCCTTGTTATTCCCGATATTGAGCCGGGAAAACCCCATTCCCATGGTATGGAGCCTGTGGGCATCTTTTATCGATGATACAATGACCAGGGTTCTCTTGCCATTGAGTTCATCATCATCACGTAATGCAAGCGCCTGCTCTATCGGCACAATCCTGAGAATGATTCTTTCAGGTATCGCCATGGACATGATCGTCTTTTGGAAATCATCACTTGCAAGAGTATCATTCGCGACAATAACACTCTGGGCATTCAGAAACGGTATCCATGCCTCCAGTATCTGTCCGTGAATGAATCTGTCATCTACTCTTACAAGCAGAATATTCATTATTTTCTCAAATTTGTTGCAAGGATCTCAGAAGCGATATTGATATTGTTTGAGCCGTGTTCCTTCAAGAGTTGCGCCAGTTCTTGGATATTTTTACCCTCCCTTTTGGTAAGAGCGGTAATCACCATCGGGAGATTGACGCCGGTTATCACCTCCACCTTGCCGTCTTCCAGAAACGAGAGTGATATATTCGATGGAGTCCCGCCAAACATATCAGTAAGGAGAATGACACCGTCTCCTTTATTGACATCCTTGATCGATGTTTTGAGTATCTTCCTGAGCTTGTCTACATCACTTCCCTGGCAGAAGGAACAAGCCCTGAATCCGTCTATGTGCCCGACTATCATCTCGGCAGTCTCAGCTAAAGCCTGTGCCAGCCTACCGTGTGCAACCACTATGATGCCAACCATATTAATGACCTCCTCAGGCAATGTCTCGGTGTATCAACTTACAGCTATAACCCGATTCCTTAATCACGTGAGCTGTTTCTTCAGCAACTGCTACTGAACGATGCCTGCCGCCGGTACAACCGACAGCAATATTCAGGTATGATCTTCCTTCTTTTTTGTACAGCGGGAGAATGAACCGTATAAGATCTTTAAATCGTTGTATGAACTCGATATAACTATCCTGCTGCTCAAGATATTCCATCACCTCTTTGTCAGAACCTGTCTTATCTTTCAGATCTTCTATAAAATAGGGATTGGGCAGGAATCTTACATCCATTACAATGTCAGCATCAATGGGGATCCCTTTTTTGAACCCGAATGAACGTATTTCGATGTACATGTCCCTGGATTTGTCTTCGTAGGAAATAATATCTTTGATCTTGGTCTGGAGTTCATGAACATTCAACTTCGATGTATTGACGATAAAATCTGCCATTTCTCTTATGGGCTTCATCAGCTCTATCTCAGCATCCACTGCATCTAAAAGGTTGGGATAGAGATCACAAAGAGGATGTCGTCTTCTGGTTTCCTTATAACGATTCAACAGGTTTTCCTTGCTTGCCTCGAGAAAAACCAGGTATACGTCATCGGCTATACCCCGCAGCAAAGAAACCATCAAAGAAGCCTTTTCGGTAAAAGAGCTCGCCCCTGCCCTCACATCCATACCAATACAAACCTTTGGAAGATCCAACGTTGCAGAGTCGCTTATTTCGGTAAACTTAATGATAAGATCAATGGGGATATTATCCATACAGAAGAAGCCTTCATCCTCAATCGCCTTGAGTGCCGTGGATTTTCCCGATCCCGAAAGGCCTGTAACAACTACAATGAATGGATGATTCATGTATTCTCCTACTAATGAACCTGTCTTCACCTGTTGCTGAAAAATCCTGCTGTTATATGCTTGTTCCTCAGCAGATTTTATTATCCCATACTATTTACCTGTTGGGTAATATAAATGTATTATCCATAAATAATAAAATTAACTTTGACCGATTAGATATAACTCATTTGGATATCTGTCAATGTGGTTGTTTTATCATTAATAATCACTCTATCTTACAACGTTATGTCCGACAAACACCTGGAGAAGATGAACCATTCGCCCCAAGCGGGCTGAAAAATCAAGATCCGGGGCTTGCCCCCAAAAGATTCGTACCATGTATCAAAACGCCGGAGACACCTTAACGTCACACAATGACAATAAAAATAAATTAGTATCCCCTTCAAGATAAAGATCTGCGGATTATTTTCCGATCTAAAAAAGCAAGAACGAAACATCACTATGCATGCATCAAGAATGATAAGGAGAATTTATATGGATGTCACCACGAAGAATACCGAAAAAGCCCTCATTGTCAAAGTTTCCGGATCGGTTGATACTGAGGCTGCAGAGATCCTGAGGGTTGAGCTTGGAAAAATCATAAAACACCGTCCTGAAAAGGTCATTATGGACTTAAGCCTTGTGCCTACCATGGGCTCTTCGGGAATCGGCAAGATTTTAATATTCTTCAAGGGGCTTGACAGCAATAAGGCGAGTTTTGAGATCAAGGGTATTCACGAAAATCTCTACAATATTTTCAAAGCGGTAAAGCTTGACAAACTCTTCCCAATCTCCATGAGGTGAATCATATGGAAATTATTAAAGACCACTCAGGCGCACTTGTTCTTAAAGGACAGATGAATGTCGCTCAAATTGATGCAGCACATTCAAAACTCGAGCCCCTGATAGATGAAATATTGCCCGAGGCTACCTTTGATCTGTCGGAAATTAATGAAATAGACATAGCGGGACTTCAGCTTATCCTCTCGCTGAAAAAGACTATTGAGCGTGACGGGTCCTTCAGGATCAAGGCTCTCAGTCCTGCTCTAAAGGAATGTATCGTGCTCTCCGGCCTTGATATGATCTTGAGGGAGGAGGACTGATGAAAAAGAAGATTCTCATTGTTGATGACTCAGCCACCCTCAGGGCATCGGTTAACTATACGCTGAAAGAAGCCGGGTTTGAGACCATCAATGCCGTAAATGGGGCAGATGGTCTGGCTAAACTCAACCAGGCGATCAAGGCCGGTGATCAGATAGGCATGATCATCAGCGATATTAATATGCCGGTAATGGACGGCATTACCTTTGTCAATGAGGTCAAAAACACTCCTTTCAAATATACCCCCATACTGATCCTCACTACCGAGTCCCAAGAGGACATGAAACTGAAAGGAAAAAATGCAGGAGCATCCGGCTGGCTGGTTAAACCGTTCAAACCGGAACAACTCATAAACGTAACCAGGAAATTCTTGAGGTAAATCATGGCAATAGATGAATTGATCCAGGTTTTCCTGGAAGAATGCGACGATGAAATCAGGGAACTCGAAGCAGGTCTAATTAAACTCGAAGGAGACCAGGAGGATGAGGGCATTATCAACAGGATCTTTCGTGCAGCCCACACGATTAAAGGCTCCGCAGGTCTTGTCGGCTTTGATGAAGTGAGCAATTTCACGCATAATATCGAGAATATTCTCGACAGGATACGAAGCAGGGAACTCAGGATAACAAAAAAACTTATCTCCAACCTTTTAGAAGCTACTGATCTGCTCAAGCGATTGATCTCCGCATCCGCTGAGGGCGAAGACCTTGACAGGATTGAGATCGAGCATATCACTTCAACGCTGAAACGGTTTATCGCGACGAATAAATCACCTGCTGGCAAATCGACGTCGGAGGCCGCAAAAGAATCACCCGGTAAAGAGAGGATCATCTCCATTATCATGAAATTCAGGCCCGATATTCTTTCTACCGGGCAAGACCCGATCATGCTCATCCGGGAACTGGCAGATAACGGTGAAATCCTGGAGACTCATGCCTATGCAGATTCGATCCCTGATTTTTACACCATAAATCCAACAACCTGTTATACGTGGTGGAAAATAGTCTTAAAGACAACAAGGCATCTTTCGGATATCAAAAATGTCTTTCTCTTTGTCATCGATGAAAATGAGATCGTTGTTGAAGACATCTCACAACAATACAAGGAAGGGGTTGACTTATCCCTTGCAGAAAAGCCTATCGGTGAGATCCTCATAGAGAAAGGCATTGTAAAACCCGGCGATGTTGAAGAGGTGCTCAAGGAGCACAAGACCACCGGTGAAGTCCTTGTGGAAAAGGGAAAAGCGCCCAAAGACGTGGTGGAAAGAATGGCGCTTGCCCAGTCTCACAGCAGAAAGATTGCCAAGGCTTCCACGATACGCGTCGATACCGACAAGCTCGACAAACTGGTAAACCTCGTGGGAGAAATGGTTATCAGTGTCGCGCGCATGTCCCAGCTCGCCGGCGAGATCGATGACGCAGCCGAGACCAGATCCCTGCAGGGGGCAACAGCATCGCTCGAGAGAATATCCAGGGAACTTCAGGAACAGGTAATGCGGGTCCGGATGGTCCCTGTAGAGGGAACATTCAACAGATTCCGACGTGTTGTGAGAGATATGTCCTTTGAGCTTGGCAAAAAGATAGAGATCCGGATGAGCGGGACAGAAACCGAACTGGACAAGAACGTCATTGAGCAGATCGGCGACCCCTTGAAGCACATGATCAGAAATTCCATAGATCACGGTATTGAAACACCTGAAGAGAGAAAACGTCTCGGCAAGTCGGAAGAAGGAACTATATGGCTCAAGGCATTTCAACGCGAGGGCAATATATTTATTGAGATCACGGATGACGGCAAAGGTATAGACAAACAAAAGGTCCTGGACAAGGCCGTTGAAAAGGGTCTGGCAGAACCGGGAAAATCATACTCGGACAAGGAGATCTTTGATATGCTCTTTGCCCCGGGCCTCTCCACGAATGAAAAAGTCAGCGAGATTTCCGGCAGGGGTGTGGGCATGGATGTGGTGAAGAAAAACATCGATGATCTCCATGGATCCGTCGACATCATCTCCGAGGCCGGCAAGGGATCGACATTTAGGATAAAACTCCCACTGACGCTGGCAATTATTGACGGAATGATGGTCAGGGTCGGGGCTGAAGTCCTGACCATACCCCTGTCAGTCATAGATAAATCCGTACGGCCTTCAAAGGCAGAGGTAAAAACCGTGGAAGGCAAAGGCGAACTCGTTGATATACGAGGGGATTACATCCCGTTAGTACGCGTGTATAATCTCTTTAACATTCCATCTGAAAAAACCGATCCGACCGATGCCCTCGTTGTTGTTCTTCAGGGCACTGCGAGCCGCTTTGGCGTTTTAGTGGATGATGTACTGGGACAAACCCAGGCCGTGGTCAAGAGTATCGATAAAAATTTCCGGAAAGTCGAAGGCACTTCAGGGGCAACTATTCTCGGCAACGGACTGGTATCCCTGATCCTCGATGTCCATGGCATAGAACACATGGCTTTTGGTGCATGATATGATCGGCAACAAACAATTATTCAATCTGTCTTTGCGTACGCTTGAAGTTTCGCAAGAGCCACGCCCGACACGTCCCGCTCCGATATGTAACTGCGAGAGACACGTCACCGGAGAAAGAAACTTGGGTTCGATTCTCCGGAGCCTCTCGAAGATCTTGCCTGTTTTTGCAGGTCTTAAGGAGAGGTTCCCTGAGCTGGCACCTGTGGGCATACCATTGATCAGATCTTATACGGAAATCAAAGACGCCGATACATCCATGCAGCTCGACGTTGCATGGTTAATTCCGCAAAATGACATTTCTATACGGGGGGACTCAAAATGAAACTGAACTTTAAATTACGCGGCAAGTTGGTTACACTTTGTCTTCTGGCTGCTCTGCTGCCATTACTTTTTGCCTTTGTATATATCGGGAACCGTAGCGTAGCCGTACTTGAAGAACAGGCCCAGGATTATCTGAAGTCAAAAGTCGACGGCTTTGCACGCATGGCCGATGTACGCTATGGTGCCATATCCGGCAACCTCGACATCATCAAGGAGCAGCTCACGAAAAGCCTCAAAGCCGATCTGATTAAAGAAGCGAAGAAAGAGAAATACTACGACTCAGGCTACCTGTTCATCATGGATGCGGAAGGTCAATGCATATATCACCCATCAGCACAGTACAACGGTAACAAGTCACTATATGAAGCCTATGATTTTATCAGGAATGCCGCAAATCAACGTCAGGGCTATTTCAAGTATACCATTGACGGAAAAAAGATGTGGGGACATCTGGTCTACAACAAGGACCTCAACTGGATCATCTGGGGCACTGCCTTCGAAAACGAGATCTTTGCCAAGGTCAACTCACTCAAGACACAGATGTACATCTTCTTCTTTCTTATTATGGCCATTATTTCCGTTGCCGTAACCTGGTTTTCCACCAGAA
Organism: uncultured Bacteriovoracaceae bacterium; assembly: GCA_964422755.1. Lineage (GTDB taxonomy): Bacteria > Desulfobacterota > Desulfomonilia > UBA1062 > UBA1062 > DSAD01. Next base: position 27,989 of record CAYRCP010000008.1, read on the forward strand.
TTGCACGGGTTGCCAATGAGATATCAAACAAGATGATGGACATTGCCCAAGGGGATGCAGATCTCTCCATGCGCCTTCCCGTGTTATCAAAGGACGAAGTCGGTGACATAGCACACTGGTTCAATGAGTTTGTCGGCAAGCTGGAAGAAGTCATCATCAATGTGAAGCTTGCTGCCATTCAAGTGGATACGGCAACCCAGGAGGTGTCGGCGGGTTCCCAGGGGCTGTCTCAGGCAACCCAGGAGCAGGCCTCTGCAATCGAGCAGATTGCCGCAACAATTGAACAAATGACCTCGTCTATCAAACAGAATGCATCCAATGCCTCCGAAGGCAGGGAGAATGCAAAAACCATGGTCAAGATGGCCAACATCAGTGGTGAGGCATCACAAGATCTGGTTCTCGGCATGGGTGAGATATCTGCGGCATCCAAGAAGATCGGCGATATCATCGTTACGGTAAACGAGGTTGCTTTCCAGACCAACCTCCTCGCACTCAATGCAGCTGTCGAGGCTGCCCGTGCCGGTGAACACGGGAAAGGATTTGCCGTTGTTGCCGAAGAGGTACGAGCCCTTGCCCAGCGAAGTGCCGAAGCGGCAAAACAGATCAAAGATCTCATTGAGGACACGGTAAATAAGGTCGGTGCCGGTGATGAGATGGTCAAAAAATCCGGGAAATCGCTCGAGGAGATCATTGCCTATATCGAGAATCTGTCCCAGACAATGGACGAGATCGCTGCCGCATCATCCGAACAGGCAAGCGGTGTCGATGAACTCAACAGGGCTATCGCCCAGATAGACAATACCACACAGCAGAATTCCACCACCGTAGAAGAACTGGCAAGCACATCGGATAATCTGAGCACAGAAGCAAAAGACCTTGCCAACACCGTTGGCAGGTTCAAGGTTTCAGGAATCGATGATGCTGCCAGGGTCCAGCCACCCCAGAGACGTATAAAGCCTGTCGAGCAGAGGCAGCAGGCACCATGTGTAAGCACCCATGACGATTTCGAGGAGTTTTAATGTATGAACACAGTTCATACAAAATAAACATGAGGTGGTTATCATGAAAATTCAGTTGAAATTACGAGGCAGACTGACTGCACTTGCCCTCGTAGCCGGGCTGGTACCGCTTTTTATTGCAATCGTATACGTTGGGCATAGAAGCGGTGTGCTTCTTGAAAATCAGGCACAGCAATACCTGGAAGCAAAGGTGGACGGTTTCGCCAGCATGGTGGAGCTTCGTTTCGAATCCATAGAAGGCAACCTTGATATCATCAAAGATCAACTCAGAAAAAAGCTCAAACAGGACCTCGTGAAACAGGCTGTCAAGGAGAGGTATTTCGATTCCGGATCATTGATGATATTCGATGCAAACGGTACCTGCATATACCATCCAGACCCCGAGTATACCAATAATTCGACCCTGTATACCAGCCTTGAGGATGTCAGAACAGCTATCTCTCAGAAACAGGGCGTCTTCAGATACAACCACGACGGGAACGAAAGAGTTGCCTACCTGAGATACATCAAGAATCCCGGGTGGATCTTATGGGGCGAAGCACCTGCTGATGAGATTCTCGCAAACGTCACTATCCTTAAGGCGAAGATGTGGGTCTTCTTCTTCATAATATCCCTGTTCGTTGCCCTGGGAAGCACACTCTTTGCATCTCAGATGGCAAAAAGGGCACGAGATATCTCAAGTAGAATGATGGACATCGCACAGGGAGAGGCGGATCTCTCTGTTCGTCTTCCGGTTCTGTCAAAGGATGAAGTCGGTGATATTTCCCACTGGTTTAATGAATTTGTGGCAAACCTCGAGGAGGTCATTACAAAGGTTAAAGATACAGCTGCCCATGTGGACAGTGCCACGCAGGAGGTTGCTGCCGGGGCACAAGGCCTCTCACAGGCAACACAACAGCAGGCATCGTTCATTGAAGAGGTTGCAGACACCATTGAGGAGATGACGTTATCCATCAAACAGAACGCTTCGAATGCATCACAGGGAAGAGAAAAGGCACTGGCAATGGTCCAGGTGGCCAACACCAGCAGCGAGGCTTCTCACGAACTGGTCAAGGGCATGGGTGAGATATCCGATGCCTCAAAGAAAATCGGTGACATCATCGTAACGGTCAACGAAGTCGCATTTCAGACAAACCTTTTAGCTCTCAATGCCGCGGTGGAAGCTGCCCGGGCAGGAGAGCACGGCAAAGGATTTGCCGTTGTTGCCGAAGAGGTCCGCGCCCTCGCCCAACGATCCGCTGATGCCGCCAAACAAATCAAATACCTTATAGAAGACACGGTGAACAAGATCAGCGCAGGTGATGCAATGGTAAAAAGATCGGGAGAATCCCTCGAAGAAATCACCTCACACATTGAGAATCTCTCCCTTGCCATGGACGAGATCGCTGCCGCATCATCCGAACAGGCAAGCGGTGTCGACGATTTTAACAGGGCTGTCTCCCAGATAGGATCAACGACACAACAAAACGCATCTACGGTAGAAGAACTCGCCAACACATCCGACAACCTCAGCAATGAGGCAAAGGATCTCGCACAGATAGTAGAACGATTCAAGGTTTCCCGGACAGACGGTGGTGTACCCCAACAGAGGACACGGATTCGTTCCGCCGGGTATTCCCTTTTTGAAGCAGATACATCTGCTGCACCACAAGCAACCATAGACGACGATTTCGAGGAATTTTAAGGGAGGTGCATAATGGCTATAGACGCAGACGGCGCAAAGGTGCTGACCTCACAGTATGTGACGTTTTTACTGGGAGAGGAAACATATGGCATCTCAATTTTAAAACTCAATGAGATTATTGCATATCAAAGCTGCACCACAATCCCGAATGTACCGAGTTTTATCAAGGGGGTACTGAACCTTCGGGGCATTGTGGTGCCTGTGATCGATTTGAGAGAACGGTTTGCCATGGAGAAAAAGGCCTATGACCGGTTTACGGTTGTTATGATCCTTGACGTCGCGGGTCGGATCATGGGGCTTATTGTCGATGCAGTCAGTGACGTCATTACATTAAACGACGAAGACATCAAACCAAGGCCCAATTTCTCTGCCGGGATCAGCACCCACTTCATCCACGGCATGGGAGTAAAGGACAACAAATTTATTATATTACTTGATGTTGATAAATTATTATCAGACGAAGAGTTGAATATGGTTGATGGAGTTTAGATTTGATCGCACAGTCTTATGATCTTTCTGAGAAGGAATTCAAGCTCTTCCAGAAGATTATTCATCAAGAAACAGGCATCCATATGTCTGATAAGAAAAAGAAGCTCATTGTCGCCAGACTCTCCAAGAGACTGAGAGCGCTGGGCCTCCAGAATTTTACCCAGTACTACGAGTATCTCAATGACGGCACGGATACCGGCAATGAGATTGTCAATCTCATCAATCGCATTACTACGAACAAGACTAATTTCTTCCGCGAAAAACATCATTTTGATTTCCTGTCCCATGAACTGTTTCCTCAAATGATTGCCCACAGTGAGGTTTCGGGTAACAGGCGTCTGAGGATCTGGTCTGCCGGATGTTCATCAGGAGAAGAACCCTATACACTTGCAATGGTTGCTGCTGAGGCATTCAAGGCACAACGGGGCTGGGATATCAAGATTCTTGCCACAGATCTCGATACGGATATCCTGCAAAAGGCAATTGCCGGCGTGTATCCCACCCAGGCAGTATCCCCTGTGCCGAAAGATTATCTGGTGCGGTATTTTTCAAGAAGCAAAGACGGCTATACAGCAGGCAACACATTAAAATCCATGATCACCTTTCGAAAACTCAATCTCATGGATGTCACCTTTCCCATGAAAAGACCGTTTGATATAATTTTCTGCAGGAATGTCATTATCTATTTTGATGCCCAGACAAAGGAAAGCCTTCTCTCTCGATTTCACCTTCACCTCTCAGATCGCGGCTATATATTTATCGGACATTCCGAGTCTCTCATGCACATGAGGGATAACTACAGGTATCTCAAACATACTATTTATAAAAAGGTATGATATGTTCAAGCGGTATAGTGATAAATTCAAACGCAACATGGTAATCATCTATCCTGGAGAGTTTTTTGTCAGCTCTGAGGACATCATTGCTACTGTGCTCGGATCATGTATCGCTGTATGCATAAAAGACAAGAAGACCGGGGCTGCAGGAATGAATCACTTCATGCTGCCCGGGGATGTGCGTTCTGAAGATATGTTCCTGTCCTCATCTGCGAAATACGGCATGTTTGCCATGGAGCAGTTGATAAATGCTATGATCAAGAAGAATGGTTCAAAAAAGGATTTTGAAGCCAAGGTATTTGGTGGCGGACATGTGCTCAACTTCAGAAAAACCGACGACAATGTACCCGAGTCGAATATCGGTTTTGTCAATGCATTCCTGAAGATGGAACAGATATCCATAGTCAGCCAGGATGTTGGCGGGTATTCAGGGAGAAAGATCCTGTTCTTCCCCGATACGGCAAAGGTCCTGCTGAAAAGGCTGACCCCAACCGTAGATTCGAGAATCGTCAAAGCCGAACAATCCTATAAAAATAAATTGGTTGAAGATAACAAAGAACTGCAGAATGCAGGTGGTGATTTAACGCTTTTCTAGGTAAATGGTATGAAAAAAACAAAGGTCCTTATCATCGATGATTCAGCTTTAGTCAGGAAACTGCTCAGGGAGATTCTCTCTTCCGACCCCATGATTGAGGTCGTAGGGACAGCGCCCGACCCTATCATCGCCATACGGAAAATCAAATCTCTTGCCCCTGATGTGATAACGCTTGATATTGAAATGCCGAAAATGGATGGGCTGACCTTTCTGGCAAAGCTTATGAGATCCCACCCCATACCGGTCGTCATGATTTCTTCCCTCACGCAAAGGGGAGCTGAAGCAACGATGAAAGCGCTGTCTCTCGGGGCCATTGACTTTCTTGCAAAACCGACGGTAAAGCTTTCCGAAGGTATCGAGGACCTGCGCACCGAATTGATCACAAAGGTCAAGGCGGCTTGTGGCGCAAAGATCAAAAAAGCTATTGCCCCACCGATGCTCGATATTCCTCCCAAGCTCGGAATGGACGCAATTATCAAGGCGCAAAAGATTTCGCCTGCACGAGAAGGAGAACAGATACTCGTTATCGGTGCCTCAACCGGCGGAACGGTCGCGATCGAGCAGATCCTCAACAAGCTCCCCGCTGATGCCCCTCCAACACTGATAGTACAGCACATGCCCCCTGTATTCACAAATTCCTTTGCCAATCGGTTGGATACCCTCTCCCAGATGAATGTCATTGAAGCACATGATAATGATCTGCTGAAAAGGGGCGTAGCGTTCATTGCTCCCGGCGGCAAACACATGATTCTCAACAATGGTCCCAGAGGTTATTATGTGACCATCAAAGACGGTCCGCCGGTTAACCGGCATAAACCATCGGTAGATGTTTTGTTCAGGTCAGCGGCGAACACGCTGGGATCAAATGCAGTAGGTATTATTCTCACCGGCATGGGAGACGATGGTGCCCGCGGTCTGAAAGAGATGAAGAACGCAGGAGCATTCACCATTGCACAGGATGAAGACTCCTGTGTGGTATTCGGAATGCCCAAGGTAGCCATTGAAATGGGTGCAGTACAAAGGGTTGTTCCCCTGGCCTCGATTGCACATTCTGCGTTATCTCTCACCAGGCAGGAACACTAAAGAATATCTCCCGGGAATCAAGTATGACTGGCCCAATATACACTATCCTGACAATCGACAAAGATGAACATACCACGGACTTCATTTACGGCGTACTCTCTTCAAAAGGATTCAGGGTACAGGTATCCCACGACATGAGTGAAGGAGTCAGTAAATTCATCGAGCTGAAACCGGATCTGGTTATTCTCGATATCGACACCTCTTCAGAAAACGGGTTCAGGGCGCTTCGGGAACTCATTTACGCAGATCCGCAAGCACAGGTTATCGGCATAGGAACCAGCCCTGATGTTGCACCGGCAATGGAATGCATCCGCCACGGAGCAAAAGATTACCTGTTAAAACCATTGGACATGGAGGATCTTCTGGGCTCCATCGAGCGGGTCAATAACCATCAGCGTGTCATAAGAACTACCTCTGAACCGGATTTTGATTGTATACAGGCCGAAGAGAAACGACTTGTTTTCGGCAATGACCCGGAGAAGATCCCCTGCATCATCAATCAGGCGACCTATAATGCGCCGGCCATATGTCCTGATATTGTGATGCTCAAGACAGCTCTCAGCGAGATCGTCCTCAATGCAATCGAGCATGGGAATCTGGGTATCACCATGAAGGAAAAATCTGTTGCGACAGACACAGATGAGTATAAAGCCCTGTTCTCTGAAAGAAGAAACGATCCGAGATACAAAGACCGGGTTGTGACGCTGGAAATGTACATGGACCGGGAAAAACTGGTCTATACCATTACCGATCAGGGTGAGGGTTTTGATTATAAAACCATCTTCGATAACGATCCCTGTGAACACATAGGAAGCGGCCTGGGTTTGTTCATCGTACGCAGTTTTTTTTCGGAAGTGGTTTTTGAGGGCTGCGGAAACAAGGTAAGACTTGTATATCTCAGATCACCACAGAAGACGCAAAAGAGCCTCTGCCGTGTCAATTATGAAGATTTTCTCCACAAGCTGACAAATACCCTGTCATCAGGTTTTATGGTGCTCTCGGAGAACGATTCCGTGTCACTATGGAATCATGCGGCAGAACAGATCACCTCAATCAGCAAATCCGACATGTTAGGGACCCATCGTGACGATCTGGCAGATGAGATTGCCCAACTCCTCGATCCGGAAAGAGAAGAGGTCATGTTGACAAACATCGAGGGTGAACACCGTATCATGCACAAGAGTATTCACAATATCGATTTGAACGGGGGAATCAAAAACACGGCAGTGATCTTTTCCGACATCACCGAGAGATTGAACCGGAATCAGGAAATGGAAGAACTGCTCATGGAGACTGCAGAGACAAAGGATCTCATGGAGGAACAGGCTGCCAAGCTCGCCATGGCTCTGGCAGAAGTTGACGAGAAAAATGACATCATTCAACATCAGAACATAAAGATAGTCGATGAACTCAAAATGGCCGGCAGGCTCCAGAAAAGCCTGCTCCCGAATATTTACGAGAATCTCAACGGGGTCAGTGTGTCATCCAAGTATATACCGTCCATCCACATCGGCGGCGATTTATATGATGTCATGGACGTGGGGCATGGCATGACCGGATTTGTCATTGCCGACGTATCCGGTCATGGTGTTGCAGCTGCCCTGGTGTCTTCCATGTTCAAGATGAGTTTCCATGCCCTGGCGGCAAATGTCGCAAGTCCGAAGATCCTGTTCCATATGCTCAATCAGGAGTTCAACCCGATTCTTGCCGAAGATTACATCACCTCATTCTATCTTCTGGCAGACTGTACAACCAACACCATAACCTACTCAAATGCCGCCCACCCTACTCCCCTGCTGTACAAAAAACGCACCTCGGAAATCATCGAGCTGGATACCGATGGATTTTTCCTCGGCATGTTCGAAGAAGGCGGGTATGAAGAAAAAACCATCACGGATATCGAAAATGGCGACGCACTGCTGCTCTATACCGATTGCCTTCTCGAGACCGAGAATGCACTCGGGGAACCCTTTGGCAAGAACAGATTGAAGAACTTATTTGCACACTCGCTCGAGGAATTTCACGGGCAGGATGTCATCGACAGGATAGAGGCCGAAGTAAGAAACTACAATGCCAGTAAACACTTCGATGATGATTTTACCGTGTTACTCCTGGAGTTCTGGGAGCAGGTAACAACGGCTGAGAACACCACTTCAGGGGATAATGCATTGGAAACAGCTGGTTTCGTTGAATTTTAAATCAGGCTGTAGATAAATAGGCTGTAGGCGTTTAGACTATGGGCTGATAAACTGCAGGGTCGCAGAGAAGATATCTGTGTAGTTAAATCACGAATCGGCAGCGAAAAAAACAATCATGGAAA
>CAYRCP010000009.1:0-34617 GCA_964422755.1 uncultured Bacteriovoracaceae bacterium
ACGTCATACGAGGGAATCTCGGTACGGGAAAAATCAATATCCACCAGGGAAACCATTAAGACCGCATGGAGGACAAGCGATATCCCGATATACCAGCTCAACTGTTTCATCCTACCTCTTTGAGGGCGGCTGCGTAACCAGACCGATCTTGGTAAGTCCCGTTGCACGGATCAGTGCCATGACCTCTACCACATATCCATAGGAGACCGACGCGTCAGCCTGAAGAAAAACGCTGTCGACCCTCCTCTGCTGCCGGATCTGGTCCAGGATCACATCCAGGCGCGGCAGATCGATGGCCGAGCCGTTGATGTCCACCTTCTTGTCTTTACCGATGGTGATAACCAGGTCCTGATCCTGGGTTTGAAGAGCCCGAGCCTGCACCTCGGGCAGGTCGACCTTCATCCCCTCTTTCATCATAGGCGCCGATACCATAAAAATAATCAGGAGCACGAGCATGACGTCCACCAGGGGGGTGACGTTTATCTCTGAGACCAGCTTGCCCTTCTTATTTGTCACCATGGATCAATCCTCTCCTTATCCAGTTCATAAAGGTTATCTGGAAGGTATCCATCTGAGCGGCTATATGGGTTATTATCCCGGTAAAGTAGTTATAGAACAACACTGCGGGGATTGCGACAAAAAGCCCGGCAGCCGTTGCAATCAGGGCCTCGGAGATCCCCGGTGCAACGGTGGCGAGATTCGCCGACCCCTTCATCCCGATCTCCCGGAATGAGTCCATAATCCCCCAGACCGTACCGAACAGCCCGATAAAGGGGCTCGCATTGGAAATGCTCGCCAGGAACCCGAGCCCGTGTGAGAGTTTCAATGACTCGATAGCGTTGGAACTCTCTATCCGGTTTTCCACGTTCTCCAGCATGGCGAGCGGTATGGTCTGACTCTTTGCCGTCAGCTTGCTCAATTCATCCTGGGCATCATAAAACAGCTTTGCCACCGGACAGTCTCCCGCCTTGTCTACATTCTCCAGGAGATCCACCATGCTGCCGCTCTCACCGAGGGATTCAAGGATGCTCTGCGCCCTCTTGCGCGCCCGGGAAAGACCGAACCATTTCTGGATAATGATCCCCCACGAGAAGATAGAAAAGAGAAACAAGACAAGCAGTACGAGTTTCACCACGGGATCAGAGTCGACAATCATGGCTCCGATATCACCCCGGAACTGGGATGTGGCTGCATATGCAGTGGATGTCAAAAACGGCATGTACTATCCTCCTGTAACGTTTTAGTGAAGAAGAGCCCCCGGTATCATCTCTTGATATCCTTTGGCAGCGTCATGGTGAACTTTGTTCCTGCCTGGGATGAGGTGAAGGTAATACTCCCGGAATGCATCTTTATGATCCTGTATGATATGGAAAGGCCAAGCCCGATTCCTTTGGGCTTTGTGGTGAAGAACGGATCAAAGATCTTGCTGCGGATGTTTTCCGGGATCCCGGCTCCGGTATCGCTCACTTCGATTACGACACGCGAATCTCTCTCTGTAAGGTGCACCTCCATCCTGCCTCCCTGGGCCATTGCCTGGACGGCATTGAGAAAGATATTCATGAACACCTGCTGGATCATGCCCGGGTCGGCATTGATCTCGATTGCGTGCGTCGGATAAAATTCCATTATCTGAACATTGCCGTTCTTTGCCGTATCCTTGACCATATAAAGAGTGTTCTCGATCACCCGCTTCAGATCGCATGCGCGGACAAAGGGCGCCTTTGGTTTTGCAAAGTCGAAGAAGTTGAGCAGCAGCCTGTTGAGCCGGTCAATCTCCATGATAATCTTTGCAATATACTCGCTCCTGTGGTCGTGTGCGGGGATTTCCTCGCTGAGCGCCTGAGCGGTGATCTTTATCCCGGCAAGCGGATTGCGGATTTCATGGGCAATGCCGGATGTCAGCTCCCCGACAGAGGCAAGCTTGTCCATCTTCAACAGTTCCTGCTGAAGCTGATCGATCTCGGTGATATCCGTGAGCACCACCACATTCCCCCCATCGTCCAGAGGTATCTTGCTCAAACGGACGGTCAGGCGTTCGTCGCCCCTGGTGCGCAGCATGGTCTCTTTTTTTCTGGATTTGTGCTTCACAAGCCCGTCGATATTGATCTCCTTGAGGCGATCGCCGTCTATTCCCATATACTCAAGAGCAGTGCTGTTGGCATAGGTGATGCTCCCGGATTCATCGGCAAGCATGACTCCGGATGGCAGGGCATCGAGGATCTGAGAAACAAATTCGGGTTTCATACCTCCCATACTAACCAACAACCGACAAAACATCCAGAAAAATATATCCGGGTCTTGGCACTTTTTTCCTCTTTTTAATATTTTTATAACTATATGTTATTCTTAATTAATGTTCATATACCCTCTAGCAACTTGGTGTTGACATTGCTATATTAATATTATATATGTCAAAAAGTGTCATTTTGTGTCAAGTATGTGGGGGTTTGGGTGTTAAAAGGGCATGTTGTAAATTCTATTAACAGCAAGGGCAGACTGAGCATACCTTCCAAGTTCAGGGAGGTATTGACCGAGTGGGACGCCGATCAGATTATCATCACAAAGGGACTCGACAAGTGCCTTATGGCCTTTGCCCCTGATGCCTGGGATGTGCTCGAAAAAAAAGCAGCGAAGCTGTCCATGGTGAGAAAGGCCGATATCCTCTTCAAGCGACACGTCATGGGGTCTGCAGAAGAATGTCAGATTGACGCGCAGGGAAGGATCCTGATACCTGCCTGCCTGCGAGAATATGCACATCTCACAAAAAAGTGTCTCTTTGTAGGCATTACCGACCGCATGGAGATATGGGACCAGGAAACGTATGACGCATACATGAATGAGGCCCTCAAGGATTCCGAAAGCCTGCTCGAAGGACTTGCAGAGCTGGGGCTGTAAGACGATGAAACACGTTCCGGCACTTCTCAATGAGGTCTTAGAGGTGATTATGCCGAGAGATGGCGGGCGATATTTCGATGGTACCCTGGGGGACGGCGGACATGCCCGGGCCATCCTTGAGAAATGCTCACCATCCGGGCAGCTGGCCGGCACCGATCTCGACGGCAATACCATCAGTGAACTCACTCGCAAACTGGCACACTTCGGCGAGAGAATTCATCTGTACAACTTGAACTTCTCGGAAATTGACAAGGCATGCAGCATGCTTGGCTGGGAGTACCTTGATGGCATTTTGCTTGATCTGGGCATGTCGTCAGGGGCCCTCGATGATGCAGATCGGGGGTTTTCTTTTATGAGAACAGGACCTCTGGACATGAGATTCTCCCACAATGCAGAGCTGAATGCATACGATGTGGTAAACACCTATGACGAAGGCAGGCTAAAGGATATCATCAGAAAATACGGGGAAGAGCGGTTCGCATCCCGCATAGCAGGACGCATCGTGAAGGCCAGACCGCTTAACACGACCACCGATCTTGCAGAGGTAGTGGGCGCTGCGGTCCCCAGACGATACTGGCCCAAAAAAATTCACGTGGCCACAAAGACCTTTCAGGCCATCCGTATGGAGGTAAACAAAGAGATAGAAAATCTGGAGGAATTCCTCCCCAAGGCCGTCTCCCTGCTCAGTCCTGGCGGGATACTGGCCGTAATATCCTATCACTCCCTCGAGGACCGCATCGTCAAACGGTTCTTCGCAGGCCCCAGGCACGTCAATTATTTCCTTCGAGGTCTCCCGGAACCCATTCCCGAACAGCCATCGCAACTCGTCAAGGTCTTCAGCAAGTCCATTACCGCATCACCTCAGGAGATTGCCCAAAACCCCCGGGCCAGAAGCGCCCGCCTCAGGGCCGCCAGGAAGGTCTCATGAAGATCAGAATCACCCATGCCTGTCTCCCGCTGTTCTTGACCCTGCTCCTGTTCTTTATGACCTGGGCCCTTTTCCATGTATCCTCGCGGCATATGGCAACAGAGCTGGGGTATGAAATCTCCGAGCAGCAGTCTGAAAAGGAACAGCTCATAAGCGACAACAACTCTCTTCGTCTGGAGATATCAACACTGAGGAGCTCCAAGAGACTGGAGCTCATCGCAAAACATGAGCTGGGGCTCAAAACACCGACATCCGATCAGGTGGTATATCTATGGCTGGACGAGTAAAAACAGCACAATTCATCTTCATAGCACTGCTTGTGCTCATAGGTATCCGCGCCTTCGATCTCCAGGTGCTCCGGCCTGATACGATTATTGCCAAGGCCCATAAACGCTTCGACCACACCATAAAATTGAGCCCCAACAGAGGAACCATCTATGACAAAAGCGGCCAGCCTCTGGCCATCAGCCTTGACGTGAAATCCATCGCCGCCAATCCCCGGCTCATCGAGAAACCCTCTTGGGCGGCATCGAAGATTGCCGGAAAACTGCATATCGGGAAACAGTCACTCAAGAAAAAATTGAGCTCGGACAAATATTTCGTATGGATAAAAAGGCACGCCACCCCTGACGAAGTTAACGCGATCAAGGCGCTGGGTATCCGGGGAATCGGGTACTACAATGAAGCCAAACGGTTTTATCCCGAGAGTGAATCTTTGGCAAACGTGCTCGGCATTGTGGGTATTGACGGCCAGGGGCTTGAAGGTATAGAGCTGCTTTTCGACCGTGCGCTCAAAGGCAAGCAGCGACACATCGAGGTCCATAAAGACGGTTTAGGGAGGATCATCTACGCCAGAGGACTGCCAAGCGATGAGAAAAAGGACGGAAATACGCTGTGGCTTACCATCGACAGGAGGATGCAGTATATTGCATCCTCAAACCTCGAGAAGGCTGTCAGAAAGAACAATGCTTCTTCCGGGTTCGTCATCATCTCAAACCCTTCCACCGGCGAGATATACGCAATGGCTTCATATCCGAGCTTCAATCCGAATATCGGCAAATACAAGCACCTGGACGGACACAAAAACCGTGGAGTCATCGATGTCTTCGAGCCCGGCTCCGTCATAAAACCCATCTTCGTCTCCTGGGGATTTGACAACCACGTCTTCAAACCGGCACAGTCCATCTTCTGCGAGAAGGGAAAGTATGCCTATCACCGGACCACGATCCATGATCACGAAAAATACGGATGGCTCCCCGTACGGGATATCATAAAATATTCAAGCAATATCGGCATGGTAAAGCTCATGGACCCGGTCCATGCAGATGATATGTTTTCCTGCCTCAAGGAATTCGGCCTGGTCTCTCCTTCAGGCATCGGTTTTCCCGGAGAGCTTCCCGGGCTCATTCGCAATCCCCAGAAGTGGACAATCGTGGATAAAGCAAATATCGCCTTCGGCCAGGGCTTTGCCGTCAACGGCATCCAGCTGATTACGGCCTTCAATGCACTGGTCAACGGCGGAATGCTCATGAAACCCTACTTTATCGAACACATTTCAGATGCATCGGGAAAAGAACTCCAGTGCTTCAGGCCCACAATCATCAAAAAGGTGCTCTCCAAGGAAGCTTCAGACGAAATCACCTCGATCCTGACATCCGTGTGCTCCAAAGGCGGTACGGGCGAGGCGGCAAACATCAAAAACTATCAGATCTTCGGCAAAACCGGCACGTCCCAGAAGATCGACAAGTTAACCGGCGCATATTCGAAGAAGGATTACATCGCCACCTTTATGGGCGGCGTCATCGATACCGGGGGCAAACCCAAACTCACCATCATTGTGAGCATTGACGAACCACGCCCGCACATCTACGCAAGCCAGGTTGCCTGCCCGGCCTTCAAGGAAATCGTTGAAGAATGTGCAAGCATCATGGACTTAAGCCCGTCCATCACCGTTGCCAGAAAAGGGGTATCCAATGAGGGTATCTGAGCTTGCAGCAATCATCCCCGGGGCACAGATCTCAGGGCCGGAAAAAGACGTTTCCTCATTGAAGATGAATTCTTCGAACATTCAGCCCGGTGATGCGTTCATTGCACTCAAGGGCAGCATCACGGACGGACACAACTATATACCCGATGCCATAAGGGCCGGGGCCGGCATCATTATCTGCAACCATGAAGGATGCTCTGCTCTTCCAGGTGCCACCTTCCTCAGGGTCCCTGACACCAAAAGCGCATTACGGGCGGTGCTGCCTGCGCTTTACCCCCATGCAACCGGCATTCCCCTCATCGGCATAACCGGCACCAACGGAAAAACAACCACCACCTACCTCCTCGAGTCCATACTCAAGGACGCAGGCATGAGTCCAGGGGTGCTGGGAACCATCAACATGAGATATGCAGATGTCACCGTAGCCTCCTCCATTACCACCCCCGGCCCCATTGAACTGTTCGAGAGACTCGAGACCATGGCCAGTGCAGGCGTCGATGCCTGCATCATGGAAGTGAGCTCCCACGCCCTCCATCAGGACCGTCTCGCCGGTCTCGGCTTCGACTATGCGATATTCACGAACCTCAGCCAGGATCACCTCGACTACCATGGGGACATGGACACCTATTTTCTCGCAAAAAAGAGGCTTTTTGCAGACTATCTCACGGGAGCGGCCATCATCAATATCGATGATCCATACGGACGGGAACTCGCAAAAGGACTGGAAAACCCCATTACCTACGGCCACGACCTCCGCGCCATGATCCGTACAACCTCTCTTGAGCACACACCAAAAGGGTTAATGGTGCATCTGGCAACCCCTGATGGGCCCGTCTCGCTGACAAGCTGCCTGCTGGGAGACATTAATGTCTATAATATCATGGCAGCCGTAGCCCTGTGCCGGGCCATGGGAATCGACATGCAATCCGTGATCTCCGGGATAGGCAGCCTCAAAAGCGTGCCAGGGAGAATGGAGCGCGTGGACAACCCGTACGGCCTGATGATCATCGTCGACTATGCACACACCCCTGCAGCCCTGGAGACGGCCCTTGCATCAGCCAAAGGGCTCACCACTGGGCGCCTTATTGTGGTATTCGGCTGCGGCGGGGACAGGGATCAGGCCAAACGGCCCATGATGGGCAACATCGCAGCAAAACTTGCCGATGTGGTTATCGTCACATCCGACAATCCCCGGACAGAAGACGCTCGGACCATTATAGATGATATCTCTTCAGGCATCACGGACAAGGCTCACGTCCTGGTGGAGCCCGACAGGGCGGAGGCGATCAAGCTCGCGGTTTCCTCCATGAAAGAAGGAGACTGCCTGATTATCGCGGGCAAAGGCCACGAAGACTACCAGATAATCGGGAAGGTAAAAAAACCCTTTGATGACATGGTGCATGTTCGCGCAAGCATAAAGGAGAT
Source organism: uncultured Bacteriovoracaceae bacterium (assembly GCA_964422755.1). Classification (GTDB taxonomy): domain Bacteria; phylum Desulfobacterota; class Desulfomonilia; order UBA1062; family UBA1062; genus DSAD01. The sequence goes on from CAYRCP010000009.1 coordinate 7,236, forward strand.
CTTTACCCGATGAAAGTACAGGCAGGTCAGACAGCCGCTTATACCAATGGATACCTGCTCCGCGGAGACCCTGATACCTGGTTCTCCGGGATTTCCACCGATTCGAGAACCGTGTCGCCCGGAGATCTCTTTATTGCGCTGAAAGGAGATAATTTCGACGGGCATGCCTTTGTGGAAAACGCCATTGAAAAAGGGGCGGCAGGTGCCATGGTCATGGACGAAGACCGGCGTATTCCCGGGGTAATCATACTCGTCGATGATACGCTGGCAGCCCTTGGAGACATTGCAGCCCGCCTTAGAGACCTCTACACGCCGGCCATAGTGGGTGTCACCGGTTCCACCGGCAAGACAACCGTGAAGGAGTTCTGCGCTGCTATTCTCTCCCTGGAGGGCCCCTGTCTGAAAACGAAACAGAATTACAACAACCTGATCGGGGTCCCCATGAGTCTTTTCACCCTCGATGATCATCATGAATTTGCCGTCATCGAGATGGGGACAAACAGGTTCGGGGAGATTGACCGGCTTTCTCAAATTACCCGGCCTGCGGTATCTGTTTTGACAAACATCAATCCGGTTCACCTGGACGGATTGCGGAGTATATCGGGAATTATCAAGGAAAAACAGACGATCTTCAAGAATACCCAGGCAGGAGGAACCGCAGTCATAGACCCTCACCAGGAGCACATGGATCGTGTTGTGATCCCCAACAATCTCTCCGTGATAACGTACTCGACTTCCAATAAAGCGGATATTACCCTCAAAGACATCCGCCACCAGGACCTGGACGGCACCGATATCCTCGTTGACCTCGCAGGCAGAGAAGTCTCCACCCATGTCCCCCTGCCCGGCATGCACAATGTATCAAATGCCCTTGCCGCAGCCGCATGCGGTGTTGCCCTGGGCATTGAACCGGAAAAGATTGCCCGGGGCATTATGGACGCCCGGTTTCCCGGCATGCGCTCGGAAATCATCATCTCCGACAAGATCACCATCATCAACGACTGCTATAATGCAAATCCTGCCTCCATGAAGGCTGCTCTTACCATGCTCGTATCTTCTCCTCATATATATAAGGCTGCGGTACTCGGTGACATGCTGGAATTGGGCAACGACTCCCACTACTGGCATGATCAGCTCGGTACGTGGGTGGCTCACTCGGGTATCCACCGGCTCATCGTCACCGGAGCCATGGCCGATGTGGTCTCAAACGCCGCCATGGCTGCAGGCATGGACGCCTCTGCCGTCCATATTGCCCTCGGCATGGACGATATCTTTACCAGCGTATCGGATATTGTCCACCAGGATGCCATTGTGCTCGTAAAGGCGTCCAGGGCACTCCATCTGGACCTGGTGGTCAACCATTTAAAGGCGGTGGCTTAAGATATGCTCTACAATCTCCTCTACCCGCTGCATACATATTTCTCGATCTTCAACGTATTCAAGTACATCACGTTCCGCACCATCTATGCCACGATTACGGCACTTATCATCTGTTTTGTCCTCGGCCCGTGGTTCATCAGAAAACTTGCGCAATTCAAACTCAAGGAGCGGATAAACGGCTATACCCCTGAGGCGCACATGGGGAAATCCGGCACCCCTACCATGGGGGGAATCCTCATCGTCTTCGCCATAGCTTCCGCCACACTGCTCTGGGTTGATCTCTCCAGCATCTATATGTGGCTGGGCATGTTCATCCTCATCACCTACGCAATCCTCGGCTTTATCGACGACTATCTCAAGACAGTAAAGGGCAACATGCTGGGTCTGCCGGGGCGAGTACGGCTCCTCATCGAGTTCATTGCCGCTGCAGGTGTCGCATACGTCCTCGTTCATATGCCGGGATTCGACAGCATCATCACCATCCCGTTCTTCAAAAACATCAACCTCGATCTCGGAGGCCTGTATATCCCGTTTGCAATGATCGTGATCGTGGGCTGTGCCAATGCCGTCAATCTCACTGATGGTCTCGACGGACTTGCCATAGGCCCCTGCACCATTGCTGCAGCGACCTATCTGGTCTTTGCCTATGTGACGGGAAATATCAAGGCCGCCTCATATCTGCAGATTCCTTTTATTTCCGGTGTCGGTGAAATGAGCATCTTTCTCGGTGCCATCGTCGGAGCAGGAATGGGGTTTCTCTGGTACAACGCCTATCCGGCGCAGGTCTTCATGGGTGACGTCGGCTCTCTCAGCCTGGGGGGTATCCTCGGTACGGCGGCATTGATTACAAAACACGAGATTCTGTTACTGGTGGTTGGCGGTATCTTTTTCATGGAGGTTGTGTCTGTCATCCTGCAGGTGGGATTCTTTAAATACACCAAGGGCAGACGCATATTCAAGATGGCTCCCATTCATCACCATTTTGAGCTGAAGGGGTGGCCCGAACCAAAGATTATCGTACGGTTCTGGATCATATCCATATTCCTCGCAATGGTAGCCATATCAACACTTAAGTTGAGGTAATGTGAGATGAATGAAATGAACAAAGACATTATTTACTTACAGGCCTTACTCCGGTTTTACATGGAAAGTGAAGATCAGGGTATCGCAGCGCTACTGCTGCGGATAAACCAGTCTCTGGAGGGAATGAAGGCTTGCGCGTAGTCGTATGGGGGACAGGCCAGACAGGCCTCATCACAGCACGGGAAATGATACGCAGGGGGCACGTTGTGCGCCTCGTGGACGAAAAAGTCCCTGATAAAACATATGATATCCCGGTAAAGATCGTGGACAAAGAAGACCTGGCCTGGGCGGACCTCGTCATCCCGAGCCCGGGAATACCCAGGGACCATCCCCTGTTCGAAGGCGCCAAAAAAGTCCTCTCCGAGATAGAGATCGCCTCCTCGCTACTCAGTGGAAAACTCATCGCCGTCACAGGAACAAACGGCAAGACCACAACAACCACGCTGATCTACGAGATCCTCAAGAAAGCGGGACTCGACGTCGGTCTCGGGGGGAATATCTCCCCTCCCCTCATATCGCTTGCAGGGCATGATCCGCAGTATATCGTGGCCGAGATCTCTTCGTTCCAGCTGGAATGGATAGAACGGTTCAGGCCTTATATCAGCATCTGCATGAACATTACGCCGGATCACCTCGACCGGTACCGTGACATGGAAGAATATGCAGCCTATAAGCTCAAGATCTTTGAAAATCAGCAGGCAGGAGATTTCGCCATTGTTAACGATGACGACCCGTATCTGAAGAACATCGACACCAGGGCTACACGAATCGGATTTTCCCTGAAACAGGGCGCCTCTCCCAACGGTGCATATGTAAAAGATTCGCGGGTAGTCTTTACCGGGAGCATTGCAGGCGCTGGTCCCGCGCTGCCTGAGAAGAAAATCTTCGGAACAGGGGTCATGGAAGACATGCTGGCAGCCGCTGTTGCAGCACGGGTGCTCGGGATCGACAATGCTGTGGCACAGGAGGTATTCAGCACCTTTTCCGTTATACATCACCGGCTTGAATATGTTGCAACCATAGGCGGCGTTGTATTTATCGACGATTCAAAGGCAACCAATGTAGGCGCCGTGGAAAAGGCACTGTCCGGAATCACGGGCAAAGCAGTTGTCATACTGGGAGGAAAAGACAAGGGAGGAGATTTTGCTCTCCTGGCCGCCCGGTATAAGGATGTGATTAAAAAGGCCGTGATCATCGGAGAGGCAACAGGCAGGATTGTCTCGGAGATATCGGACCTTGTGGACTGTGTGGACGCCTCTGACATGACAGAAGCGGTAGGGTTGGCATTTGACGCCGCAGTATCCGGGGATACCGTACTGCTCAGCCCCGGGTGTTCCAGTTTCGACATGTATAAAAGCTATGCCGACAGAGGAGATGTGTTTGTCCAATGCGTAAACGCACTGAAATAGTACCTGATATGGAATTTGATTTACTATTCCTGATGACCACGCTCACCCTGCTGGCCATAGGTACGATCATGGTATTCTCGGCAAGCTATTTTGTCTCAAAGGAGATGTGCGGCAGCAGCAGTGCATTGATGAAAAAACACCTTATTCACCTCGCCATAGGTACGGTCCTCATGTTTGGCATCATGAGAATGGATTACCGGCGTTTTAATTCACGGCCTTTCATCTTCCTGGTGCTCGCAGGAGCCATCATCGCCCTTATCATGTGCTTTGTTCCCGGCATCGGGATCTCAGGCGGTCATGCAAAAAGATGGATTAAGATCGCAACTTTGAGTTTCCAGTCCTCCGAGATAGTAAAAGTCGCGCTCATCTTCTACCTTGCCTCCTATCTTGCAAAAAAATCGAAACGTATCGAAGACTTTTCCTACGGGGTGCTTCCTGCGCTGGTGATCGTAGGCCTGTGTGCCGGACTGATCTTTATCGAGCCGGACTTCGGCACTGCCGCGACAATCGGTGTATGGGCCACCATTGTCCTGTTTATTGCGGGCATGCGATGGAAGCACCTGGTCTGCCTCTTCCTGGCAGGGCTTCCCGTGGGGACCCTCATGATGATCCTGGAGCCGTACCGCAGGGCCAGGCTGCTCGCGTTCATCAATCCATGGGAAGACATGCAGGGCATCGGATATCAGATTATTCAGTCCATGGTTGCCTTCGCCAACGGAGGCTTCATAGGGTCCGGTCTTGGAGAGAGCACCCAGAAGCTCTTTTTCCTCCCCGCTCCCCATACGGATTTTGTGCTCTCGGTCCTGGCCGAGGAGCTCGGCTTTGCCGGCATGAGTGTGGTCATCGTTCTGTTCGGCGCTTGGATATGGCGAGGATTGAGCATCGCGCTGGCCACGAATGACTCGTTCGGCTTTTTCCTGGTGGTTGCATCCATCTGCCTCATCGGCCTGCAGGCAATCATCAACATGGGTGTTGCCATGTCGGTGTTTCCCACCACAGGCATTGCCCTGCCCTTTTTCAGTTACGGGGGCTCCACCCTGGTTACCACCATGTCAATATCCGGGATTATCCTCTCCGTCTCCAGGAGGGCACGCCTGTGAAGATCGTCATCACAGCAGGAGGCACCGGAGGCCACATCATGCCTGCCCTGGCCATTGCCCATGCAATCAGGGAAAGGCTGCCCGGGACGGGCATCCTCTTTATCGGGACAGACAGGGGAATGGAGGAGCGCCTTGCAGATAAGGCGGGGATCGATTTTATCCCCATCAAGGCACTCGGGATCAAGGGTAAGTCAGCCGGGCACATCGCAAGAGCGCTCAGCGTCAATCTCAGGGCATTCCTCACGGCAGTCAAGACACTGAAGAGCTTCCGCCCCGCTTGGGTCATCGGTACCGGCGGGTATGTAACGGGTATGGTATGCCTTGCAGGCTTTGTGCTGGGATGCCGTCTGGCCATTGCCGAACAGAACAGTGTTGCCGGACTCACCAACAGGCTGCTCTCTCGTATCGCCCACCGCATATTCCTTGCCTTTCCTGACTCGATGAGTGCTTTTCCCCGCAGCAAAACCATCGTTACCGGCAATCCGGTGCGCTCGGGGATCAAGGCGGCATCACATCGAAAACAGGCCAATCGTCTCCTCATCCTGGGAGGCAGTCTCGGGGCCCGCAGCATCAATACCGCCTGCATGGATGCACTGAGACTCCTGCACCAGGAGGGATTTACCCCCGAGGTCACGCACCAGACAGGGACAGCGGACCTCCCCCGGGTGAGCCGGGCGTATAAGGAGCTGGGCATCGACGCGCAGGTATTCGACTTCATAGATGACATGGCCTCGGCATATGAGCGTTCCACCATGGCCGTCTGCAGGTGCGGCGGACTCACCCTTTCCGAACTGTCCAGGACAGGCATTCCGGCCATCATGGTCCCCTACCCGCACGCAACGGACAACCACCAGATGAAAAATGCACTCTACGTGGCGGCAAACGGCGGAGGATGGATCATTCCGGATGAAAACCTGACGCCCGAGAGACTTGCCCTCGAGATCAAATCGAGGATGCATGATCAGTCGAAACTGCTCACGGCTTCTAAAAATATGGCATCCCTTGGACTGGGAGATGGATCAGAAAAGATAGCGGAGGATATCACTGGTGTTTAAAGGGATACACAGCATTCATTTCGTGGGAATCGGCGGCATCGGCATGAGCGGCATTGCCGAACTCCTGCTCAACCTGAAATTCGAGATCACCGGCTCCGATGTCGCTGAATCAGAGATCATCACCCGTCTGCGCTCTCTTGGCGCAAAGATAGAAATCGGGCACCGGAGGGAAAACCTCGGAAATGCCCAGGTTGTTGTCTACTCATCTGCCGTACGCCTCGACAACCCCGAGTGCGCGCATGCAAAGGACAAGGGAATTCCAGTCATCCCCCGGGCGGAAATGCTTGCAGAACTCATGAGAATGAAACACTCCATTGCCATTGCAGGCACCCACGGAAAAACCACTACCACCAGTATGCTTGCAACCATCCTGGCGGTTGCAGACCTCGACCCCACCGCCATTATCGGCGGCAAACTCGATATCTTCGGCTCCAATGCCAGGCTTGGCGAGGGAGATCTCCTCGTTGCCGAAGCGGACGAGAGCGACCGGTCGTTCCTCAAACTCGCTCCCATTATTGCCGTGACCACAAATATTGAACGCGAACACATGGATTGCTATCGCGATCTCGATGATATCCTTGACACCTTTGTGGAGTTCCTCAACAAGGTACCCTTCTTCGGATTCAATATGGTCTGCCTGGACAACGAGAATGTTCAGCAGATCCTCCCCCGTCTGGAAAGAAGGGTCATCACCTACGGATCTCACACCCAGGCACTTTACCGATTTACCGACCCCACCTTTGATGGGCTGACCACACGCTTCCTCGCTTATCATGGCGGGGACTGCCTCGGGGAGATCTCGCTCAATGTGCCCGGAGTCCACAACTGTCTTAACGCCATGGCCGCGCTGGGCACTGCCATGGAACTCGGCATTGATTTCGAAACCGTTAAAAAGGGGATCTTCGCATACAAGGGTGTTCAGCGCAGAGCGCACGTGCGGGGGGAAAAACGCGGCATCATGATCATGGATGACTACGGACATCACCCCACCGAGATCAAGATGACCCTTCAGGCAATAAAGAACGGCTTCCCGCAAAGAAGAATCATAGCGATTTTCCAGCCCCATCGCTATTCCAGGACCAGGGATCTCTTCGATGACTTCGTCACCTCATTCTACGATGCATCGCTCCTGTATATCACCGAGATCTTTCCTGCATCGGAAAAACCCATTGAGGGCGTATCAGGCAGAGCCCTCTACGATAGCATCAAGGAACATGGCCATCGGAATGTCTATTATGTGGAATACAAGGAGGCTATACCAAAGATCGTCAAAGAGGAACTGAAAGAGGGGGACCTGGTGCTCTTCCTCGGTGCAGGGGATGCATGGAGACAGGGACTGCTGTTATTGGAGATGCTTGAATGAGGCAATTCACACAAATGAACGCTTCCGAGCTGACCACGATGCACTGTGGCGGGCAGATAGCCCGGCTGTATGAGCCTGAATCAAAACAGGAAGTTTGCCGGCTCATCTCTGAGCTTGACGATTTCATCGTGCTCGGCGGTGGTTCCAATATGATTTTTGCAGATACCCTGATCACCAGGGCAGTCATTCGCCTTGGCAAGGGGTTCGAGATCATCACCCGCGACGGCGACCTCGTCTCTGCAGGTGGTGCCCTTCTCACCGCAAAACTGCTCTCGTTTTGTTCCAGGGGAGCATTGGCCGGGCTCGAATTCCTCGCAGGCATACCCGGAACAATAGGCGGAGCGATTTTCATGAATGCCGGTACAGCGGCGCTGGGGATCATGGATGCGGTTCTTGATGTGGAGATCGCTACCAAAGACGGCATCCAAACCCTGCGGCGTGAGGATATCCCCTATGGCTATCGTCATGGAGGCATTGCGCCCAGTGCGGTCATCATCTCTGCACGTTTTGCCTTGAGGGATGCTCCGCCAATCGACACAGCAGAGAGCATCGCCTCATTTATGAAGAAAAGACGTTCACAGCCGGGAGGCTACAGCAGCGGATCCGTGTTCAAGAACCCCCCTGAGTCACCCGCCGGGATGCTCATCGAACAGGCTGGCCTGAAGGGGTTTACCATCGGCGGGGCCAAGGTCTCCGAGGTTCATGCAAACTACATTATTAACATGGGAAATGCCTCCACCTCTGACATCACAGACCTTATCAGCATGATCAAACGCAGGGTGTGGGAGAAATTCGGCATAGATCTTATTGAGGAGGTACGGATAATTGGTTAGCGATTATAAACCTAAGAAAAAAACCGCCTCGAAGAAGAAGACCATCTCGAAGATCAATGTGGCCATCCGAATATTCATCTGGTTGAGCCTTTGTATTTCCGGTGCGCTCATGCTGTTTTGCGGGGTAGCATATATTACCAATTCACAGCTCTTCCATGTGAAATCCATCGAGATCATCGGCAACGATCATGTTGCAGAAAACGAGGTATTGACCCTGCTGGATATCGACAAGGGAAGCAATATTCTCGGCTGGGACATGGATGCTGCCAGGAAACGGCTCATGAAACACCCATGGGTGAGTGACATCAGTATTTCCCGAAACTTTGTTCCGGCAACGGTGAGTGTCCGGGTTCAGGAACATAAACCGACAGCCACGCTGGTTCTCAAAGGCAAGCCCTATTTGATTTCCGAAGAAGGGCTGGTATTTGCGTCAGCATCCGAAGACAACTATGGTCTCATGATACAGGCAGGTGACTATGAACCCCTTGGCAACGGGGAGGATATCAATGAAATCCTGAAAGAGGCAATCCATGCAGTCACTGTTGTCGAGGCAAAGGGACTGAAGGTGAAGGATCTCATAATTGAATCAGGAGGAATGATGAATATCAGGCTTGATAGGGGCGTAACGCTGGTTATCCTCGGTGCGATGACACCGGTCAAGGTGGATATGGCACTGAAGGCCTTATCCGAAATCAAACCGGCGTGCGGAACGATAATGGACCTGACCTGCGAAGACAAGATCGTCCTGAGGAATCGAGGTTATCATGGCAGCTAGAGACAGAATTATCGTTGGCCTGGATATCGGGACAACCAAGATCTGCTGTATCGTCACAGAACTGAAGGAAAATGGCGACCTGGAAGTGATCGGATTCGGTATTTCCGAATCCAAAGGGCTCAGACGCGGGCTTGTGGTGAATATGGAACAGACAGTCGAGGCAATCGGGTGCAGCGTCGAGGATGCCGAACGCATGGCAGGGATCCGTGTGGACGAGGTCTTTACGGGAATTGCGGGCGGTCACATACAGGGCATCAGCACCACTGGTGTCATATCGGTGAAAGGGGATGAGATCACACCCTCGGACAAAAAACGTGTCGTGGAACAGGCCAAGGACTTTGCCAAGCCCGTCGGTGTGGAGATTATCCATGTCCTTCCTCAGGAATTTTGCGTGGATGATATTCCTGGCATAGCAAATCCTGTGGGCATGGCCGGCTCGAAACTCGAAGCCAGGGTGCATATTGTCACCGGTTCGATCTCGGCGGTGAGCAACATAACAAAATGCGCTCAAAAGGCCGGCCTCGGGCTCCAGGACATCGTGCTCCAGCAGATCGCTTCGGCAGCATCCATTCTGACGCCCGACGAGCGTCAGCTTGGGGTCATCCTCATGGATATCGGGGGAGGCACCACGGACATAGCGGTTTTCAATGAAGGCTCTATCCGGCACACCGCAGTCCTTGCCCTTGGGGGAGATTATGTCACCAACGATATTGCCGTGGGATTGAGAACTCCTATCGCCGAAGCCGAACGCCTGAAGATCAAGTACGGCAATGCCATCGCTTCGCGGATTTCTTCCGACGAACAGATCGAGGTACCCTCTATCGGCGGCGATACGGTCAATACGGTACCCAGGAGGATACTCTCGGAGATTATCGAATCCCGGGTGGAAGAGCTCTTCAAGCTTGCCTATACCGAGATTCGAAACACGGGTCTTTCGGAGACCATGTCTGCCGGGCTTGTGCTTACGGGCGGTGCAAGCGCTCTCGAGGGGGTCGCGGATCTGGCAGAGGCGATCATGCATATGCCGGTAAGAGTGGGATATCCCAGAGGGGTCAAAGGACTGGTGGAACTCGTGAACAGCCCGGCCTATGCCACTGCAGTGGGGCTGTGTATCTATGAAGCCGGAAGACCCGCATACAGCTTCAAGCCCAAAAACGGTTATACGATGTTTGAAAAAATAATGGACAGAATGATACGGTGGTTCAAAGAGGTCTTTTAAGCGATAAGGAGGCAACGATGTTTGAATTGGAAAAAGCTGAGAACATAGGGGCAAAAATAAAGGTCATCGGTGTGGGAGGATGTGGCTGCAATGCAGTGAACAACATGATCGCCGCCAACCTCAAAGGGGTGGATTTTCTTTCGTGCAATACCGATATCCAGACACTGAAATCCTCTCTGTCCTCCCTGCGGGTACAGATCGGCACAAAGCTCACCCGCGGGCTGGGTGCAGGCGGGAATCCCGACGTGGGCGGGGAAGCTGCCTGTGAAAGCGAGCAGGAAATCCGGTCTGCGCTGGAAGGCGCCGACATGGTATTTATCACTGCCGGAATGGGAGGCGGAACCGGTACCGGGGCTTCACCCATTGTTGCACGTCTGGCCCGCGAAATGGGAGCACTTGCCGTAGGGGTTGTAACCAAACCATTCCCCTTTGAGGGAAAACGCAAGATGGCACAGGCGGAACGAGGAGAAAAGGAACTGGCAGAACATGTGGACGCCCTGATTGTCATACCGAATAACCGGCTCTTAAGCATGGCCGGGAAAAACATTCCCATGCTCGAGGCCTTCAGGATGGCCGATGATATCCTCATCAATGCCGTCAAAGGGATATCCGATCTGATCAACAACACGGGCCTGGTCAATGTCGACTTTAACGATGTGAAGGCGGTTATGATCGAGAAGGGCAAAGCGCTCATGGGTATCGGCTCTGCATCCGGCGAAACCAGGGCTCAGGAGGCCGCACAGGCTGCAATCTCTTCCCCGCTGCTCGAAGACATGGACATCCACGGCGCAAAGGGGCTTCTCATCAATATCACCTCCGGGGTGAACATCACCATGGACGAGATACACGAGGCATCAACCCTGATACAGTCGTCAGCCCATGAAGAGGCAAATATTATCTGGGGGGTGGTGATCGACGAGAACATGCAGGATGAAATGGCCATCACCGTTGTTGCCACGGGATTCTCCAGCAAACCCATCGTGCTCTCCAGCACCATCGATGAACCGGCACCTCAAAGAGAAAGGGATATTCACAACGCAACGGTCATTGATTACAACAGGCCAGCATTCATGAGGAAAAAAGAACTCTCTGCAGAGAAAGAGGTGATAAAACTGGGAATGGTCGTGGATGAAAGCGTTCTCGATGAAGAATCATACAATGTCCCCACATTCCTTCGCAAAAAGGCTGATTAATGGCGGCATGTCCTCCACGAGGGGTGCCATCCCTGCCAACACACCGGAGGAAACTATCGCTTCCATGACCGCAGATACGCGTATCGGGATCATGGCGGTCGTGCGGGCGAATGCCTGTAGTCATGGAAGAGTCCCGGCCAGGAGGTCGGCCCACGAGAAGAACCTTGCGGACATGTCCGCCGTCTGCTCCAGGCAAGATGGCTTGCCGGAGCGGAATGCGCGTGCAGTATCTTTTGTCATATCCGGCTTTATTCGTACTGCTATTATAAAATATATTCATGCCGGTCTAACACAGCACATAAGGACCGGCCATTATCAATGAGGAAGACTATCGGACATTCATCCCTGAAACAGGGACAGCGTATGGGCCGGCCAGCGTTCAGCCGTATGCCTCCCGCCCATAAGACAAAGGCAGCCACAACCATACATACCCGGAGAGAACAAGGAGAACATATCAGTCAACAAACACCCAGTCTTTAATATGTACACTGCATGAACATGATCAGGGTCTCACTCATTGTACAATCAATGTCGAAGACAATGAGGCACCCCTGTCTTTCTTTTTTTGCATTGTTTTTGAAATAGCACCATTGTTTCAAGGAGGGGAAAAAGTGACGGACAATAGCACACATGTCCTTGATGTATTCATGAATCCCGGAAGCGTTGCTGTTTTCGGCAGCATGCTCGAGGGATGGTTTTTTGGAGGCGGGGTCGTTGTGAAAGAACTCCTCGAATTCGGATACACCGGACCTATCTACCCTGTTCACCCCACGGCCGAGGACGTCTACGGTCTGAAGGTCTATTCCGATGTTCTCGAAATAGAGGGGACCATCGATCTGGCGGTTATCATTACCTCCTGCAAGCACGTTCCCGACATTATCCAAAAATGCGGTCAGAAAAGGGTTCGCGCCGCTGTCGTGGTTTCCGACAACTTCGCAGAGGGCGGTACAGAGGGGATAAAACGACAGGATCATCTCACAGAGGTGGCACGAACAGCCGGGATACGCCTTATCGGTCCGAATACCCTGGGCGTATTCAATATCACGGATGCCTTCACCACCATACCCTATGAAAAAGGGTATGATAGCATCAAAAAAGGTCAGCTCGGCGTTATTACCCAGACAGGCATGTACGGACCGCAGGCAGTGCCTTTAGGGGAATACGCCTTCGGGATCAGCAAGATCATAGACCTCGGGAATATGTGTGATATCGACGAGGTCGACTGCCTTGAATATCTCGGAAATGATCCCGCTACCACGGTCATATCTCTGTATGCCGAACACACGCTTCGGCCAAAGAAATTCCTCGATGTGGCCGGGAAAATTTCCCGGGGAAAACCAATCCTCTGCCTGAAAGGCGGGAGATCTCCCGAGGCAGCCCAGGCCCTGGCATCACATACCGGCTCCATGGCCGGGGATGACCTGCTCTATGATGCACTCTTCAAACAGGCAGGAGTCATCAGGGTGAGAGAGTATGAAGACCTCCTTGATTGCGCCAAGGCATTCATCTCCCAGCCGTTGCCTGCGGGAAACCGTCTCGGCATCATAACCATCACCGGGGCAATGGGCATCGCGTGCATTGATGCAGCTTCATCATCAGGTCTTGTACTGGGGCAACTCTCCCCTGCCAGCAGAGAAAAGATTGCAAAGATACATCCAACGTTACGCGGACATCCCATTGACCTGGGGCCTGCCTCTGCTGCAAACGGAATCGAGATGTTCTCATTTTACAAGAGATGTTTCGATGTCCTCATGGAGGATGAGAACATCGACTGCATCTACGTAAACACCTACATCAGCAGCTACCTGAATCCTGAGAATTACCGCGGGGTATTGCAGCACATGAGCGAAAATCGTTCAAAACCCGTTGTCACATGGTCATACGGGCCTTCTTCTCAAGCCGTCAGGGATCTCGCATCACTTACTGAAGAGTATGGCATCCCCTTCTATTCCACCACGAACAAGGCTATTCAAACCCTGGGATATATGGCCGGGTATGCACAGTGGAAGAGCTCGCGAAAATGAATGAATATTCAATTATTCGTTGACAGGGCCTTTCAAGATACGTAAACATTTTTTCCAATTTTTTAATTTGATATTTTTTAAGGAGGATTTCGTGGCAAATAATGAAAAAGTAATGAACAGGTGGGTAGTAGTAATCGGGGCAATAGCGATCCAGTTATGCTTGGGGGCAATCTATGCATGGTCGGTCTTCACGCCGAAACTCGCCGATCCGGCAGGGGCCTATGCATTCACCGTCAAACAGACCCAGTGGGTATTCTCGCTCGGGCTCCTTACCTTTGCCCTCGTCATGATCATTGCAGGACGCCTGCAGACCAAGATAACCCCGCGGGCCCTGGCATCACTGGGGGGCATCATCCTCGGGATCGGATACATCCTCGGCGGGTTCTTCGGGGACACCTTCGCCGCCCAGATGATCTGTATCGGATTTTTGGGCGGGGCCGGGATCGGGCTTGCCTATGTCGTTCCCATTGCAGTGGGCGTCAAGTGGTTCCCTGACAAGAAGGGCCTCATTACCGGTCTGGCGGTTGCAGGTTTCGGATTCGGTGCTCTTATCTGGGTCAAGTCAGCCGGGGCCTGGTTCGATCTGCTCAACAAACTGAATTTTTTCGGCCTGGGCGGGGTGCAGAGTGTGTTCATGCTCTACGGCGCCATCTTCCTCGTTGTGGTACTCCTGGGCAGTATTGTCATGGTTAATCCTCCGGAAGGATGGCTCCCGGAGGGATATACACCTCCCGATACATCCGGTGCAGCAGCATCCCTCAATGGCGCTGTTGCCTTTGAGACCGGAGAAATGCTGAAAACCCCTCAGTTCTACATGACCTTTCTCACCTTTTTCTTGAGCGCCATGGCAGGACTTATGGTTATCGGCTGCATCAAACTCTTCGGGATTGACGCTCTTTCATCACAGGGGCTCGAGAAGCTTGCCGCATCAGCCATTGCAGGGACCGCCATGGGATGGTACGCCATCTTCAACGGCCTGGGTCGTATTGTCTGGGGAACGGTTTCCGACAGCATCGGACGGCGGGTTTCCATCTTCCTCATGTGTCTCTTCCAGGCCATCATCATGTTTGTTTTCTTCAAACTGGGCGGCACAACCGTCGGTCTTATCGCCGGTGCCTGCATCATCGGGTTCAACTTCGGCGGAAATTTTGCCCTGTTTGCCGCTATCACCGCTGATTATTTCGGCAATACCAACGTGGGTAAAAACTACGGGTGGGTTTTCCTCTCCTATGGTCTCGCAGGTATCGCCGGTCCCCAGATCGGGGGATATTTCAAGGATGCGGCTATCTCATCAGGGCTAGGCGTTGATGCGTGGATAACACCATTCATGATTGCTGCTGTGGGCTGTCTCATCGGTGCAGTGATAACCCTCCTCAATAAACCTCCGAAAAAGGCCTAACTCATAATACAAAAGCGGGATGAGTATACACTCATCCCGCTGTGATATGCCTTTACTTACCCGTTGCCGGATCAGCGTTTGTCCAGGGTAAAGACCTCGCTCGTTATGGTCTGTCCGTCTATTGTATTTCCCTGCGTATACCAGCTCACCTCTGTACCTGAGGGGATGAACCAGTACCACAGAACCGGATGCAGGGTGTATGACGTTTCACTTCCGGTGTAGACATTGTAGAACCTGCCCCGCTTCAGGGATACATACAGCTTGTACTTGACCACCTGTTCATCACCGCTCCAGATGAACGTGGGATTTTCGCTTACAAGGGCACCCATCTCCGGGCTGACCGGCGCTATGGACGTTACTCCCTGCTGAACCGTGATGGTCACCGTATCCGGACTGCTGGTATCGACACCGTCATAGACCCGCAGTTCGAATATGTAGACACCTGCTTGGGTGGGCACGAAGGACGGGGTTGCACTGTTGGAAGACGTCAGTGAAACCCTTTCGCCCTGCACCTGTGACCAGATGAATGATATGGCATCGCCATCAGGATCATAGCTGGAGACTGCATCCAGCATAACCGTCCCGCCGATATCTGCCACCTGATCATCCCCTGCATCTGCAACCGGAACCAGGTTCACGTCATCAACCGTAACCAAGACACTGTCAAGAGAAGAAGACTGTCCGTCAGATACCGTCACCGTAAAGGCAAGCACACCCGACGTCGTGGGGGTAAATGTCGGCTGAGAAGTTGCACCACCGGCGAGTTCAACCTGAGCGCCCGATTCCTGGCTCCAGGAGTAAGACAGGCCGTCATCGTCAGGGTCGAATGAGCTTGCGGCATCAAGCGAGACCGCATCGCCCACATACACGTGCAGGTCTTCGCCGGCATCGGCCACTGGTGCATTATTGAGGCTCAACACCCTCACGACCACCCTGTCCGCCAGGGAGGAGACAAACCCGTCCGACACCACTAAATCAAACTCGAAGGTTCCCTGTGCAGCAGCATCGAACCACGGATTTGCGCCCTGTGCATCCTGCAGAGGCACAGGTGCGCCTGCAACCTGGGTCCAGGTATAATCGATCTCGTCACCATCCGGATCGGTTGAACCGCTGCCGTCCAGCGTGACTCGCGCCCCCATCTCAACATCCATATCCTGGCCTGCAAGAGCTGTCGGTGCATGATTGACATCGTTGATTGATACGACAACTTCATCGGCTTCGCTGAGGTTGACACCATCAAAGCACCTCACCGAGAAGCGATAGAGACCGGCACGCATCTGAGAAAGGGTGATATCCTGATTCGCCATGTCCACAAGCGTTGTCTCAGGACCTTCAACCTGCGACCACTCGTAGCTCAAGGTATCATTATTGGGATCGGAACCGTCTGCATGAAGCTGGATTGTCTCACTCTCATCAATGGTCATGTCACTGCCTGCATCCACACTCGGGGCAACATTTTCGATCGTTATGGCCACGGTGTCCGAAGCAGATGCCTTGCCGTCGAAGCAGGTCAGCATAAACCGGTACAGTCCGGCTTTTGTCCCCACGAAACTCGCCTGAGAAGAAGTCGGATTTACTATCTCCACACTGAGAGGGCCATCTAAGAGCGTCCAGGCAAATTCAAGGGAATCTCCGTTGGGATCATGAGATGATGATCCATCGAGATATACCCTGGTTGGAGGGGTTTGCTGATCACCCCCTGCACGTGCCACCGGGAGGTTGTCGGAGGCATCAAGGGGATCTGTATCGTGGTAATACTCTTCCAGATTTGAGATACCGTCGCTGTCGGAATCGACACCCGCATCAGAAGGGTTGTTGGGATCTAGGCCGCTTGGGGTCTCCCATGAGTCCGGCAGGCCGTCGCCATCGGTGTCAAGCAGCAATTCGATGGAATCGCTCACAGCGGAGCTCATCCAATTACCTGCTGCATCCTTAAAGAGTGCAGACACGGTTTTCATGCCGTCACCTTCGGTCAAGACCCACTGCTGCGAGGTGGCAAAAGCGGCTTCATCAGAGAAATTCTGGCCGTCGTTGCTCAACCGCATGCCGGAGACAGGCCCCCCGTCATCCGCAGCAATGAGGGTCAGCGTTACCACACGGCTCGCGCTCACGGCATTTCCCTGATTGATCACAATGCTGCCTGTGGGCGCCGTGGAATCAGGGATGGGAACATATATGCTCGCCTCCTGGGAAAAATCGGATTCATTACCAGAAGTATCATAGGCGGTTACGGCAACGTAATACGTACTGCCATCATCAGGCACGCTGCCCTGATAGGTGGTAGTATTGCCGACATCTCTTGGTGCCTGGTACTGACCGGACTGGGTGCCATAATATACCTTGTACCCATCAAGATCCGGTTCCGTATTCGCGTTCCAGCTCACAAGGATCGTGGCCGCCATACCGAAAGCAGGAAAGAATATGAGGAAAGCAAGAAGCAGCAAGACAATTGTTCGTAGTTGTTTCATGAAACACCTCCAGTAGTTCCGATTGCTTGAAACCACTAAAGGCAATTACCGAGCCAACATTTTATCGATAATATTTCAGGTCAGTTAGATTCAAGGATGCCTAAATATGTACATCAGATTCGTATGTGTAATTACTATTTTGTAATTATTTCAAACGCGATGATACGAGCTTTTCCATCAGGGAAATCGCTTGTGGTGCCGTAGAAACAGAGGCAAACAGGGGTGAGGTTTCGAAGTGATCGAATTCCGGACAGTCAACGGCTATTACTGGTGTTTTTGCATTCAGTGCAAGGGCGATCTCGGATATGGTGCCATATGACCCCTTGAGGGCCATGATCACATCTGCGGTCTTTGCATTGATCACATTGCGGGCGTCGAGCATCCCGGTATATATCGGGATGTCGACAAAGGCATTGGGATAGCCTTTCATGGGGTGCCCTCTGTCATTGGGGAGTATGCCGACAACCAGGCCGCCTGCGTCATGAGCACCTTTTGAAGCCGCCTCCATAACACCGGTCCCCCCTCCGGTGAGAAGCACATACCCCTTACGTGCAATGAGCCTCCCCAGCTCCTGTGCAAGAAACAGTACGCCCTCTTGAGACGTGTGGCCGCCCACCACCCCGATAATGACGGGGCTGCGGCTCAGTGTTATGTCTTCTGACATGAAACCGACCCCTGATAGTGCATGATGTGTGTTTTGATAGTAGCATGAATGCCGCGCGCATCTCAAGGATACGTCGGCCACGTCCTGCACACTACACTTTTACCCTATACATCACTATGATAGTATGAGAGTAGAAGATAAAAAATGACAGAGGACCCTGGACAACGATTACCCGCATACATCAACACAGAGAGTATATTATGAGAATATATGGCAGAAAAATCCTCATCATCATGGTGCTTTTTGTGCTGAGCTCCTCGCAGGTATTTGCCCTGAGCTATGAAAAGGAACGGGAGATTGCCGACGATTTTATCACCTATCTCGATTCCCATAACCTCATTATTTACGATCAGGAAATCACCTGGACCCTGCAACTGCTCATGGACAGGCTCGTCGATCACATACCGTCACCGGTATACCCGTTCAAGATACACGTGGTGAAGGATCGGTCAATAAATGCGTTCGCAATACCGGACGGGCACATCTTTATCAATGCGGGCACCTTGTTGTTCGTAAAAGACCTGGATGAGCTTGCCGCTATTATCGGCCATGAGATCGGACATGCCCAGATGCGTCATATTGCGGAACAATTCGAAACACAAAAAAAAATCTCCACGGCAACCATCGTCGGGATTATTGCAGGAACACTGCTTTCTGCAGCAAACCCCCAGGCAGGAACTGCCCTGATCTACTCATCCCTGGGCGGCAGTGAGAATATCAGGCTCGCCTATACCAGACGCAACGAGTATGAGGCAGATGAATTCGGCTGGAACCTCATGAAGACCTCCGGCATGGAT
Organism: uncultured Bacteriovoracaceae bacterium; assembly: GCA_964422755.1. Taxonomy (GTDB): domain Bacteria; phylum Desulfobacterota; class Desulfomonilia; order UBA1062; family UBA1062; genus DSAD01. The sequence goes on from CAYRCP010000009.1 coordinate 25,998, forward strand.
CCCTCCGGCATGACGCGGTTTCTCATCAGAATGCAGACATTTACCGGCGGCATAAACGCCCCGGAATATCTCCTTACCCACCCCTACACGGAAAACCGCCTCGCTGCAGTCACTCTCCGGCCGGGTGATCCAAAACCGGACAACCGCTACTGGACACTCTATGCAAGCGTGATCGGTCTCCTGCTTTCCGAGGAGGAGGCAACTCCCCGTGTACAACCCATCCCCGAGCCCTATCGATCGCTTGCCATGGGCATCATCAAGACACGCAAGGGGGCCCATAAAAAGGCATTGGCACTGCTTGACGGAATAGAACTGCCTCAGGCCTACGCGTACAAGGGCATCAGCCTGTATTATCTGGGGAAACCCGACGAGGCATACCCGTATCTCAAAAACTACGGGAAATCCGCCCAGGCAAAAATCGCCCTTGCTGAGATCATGGAGGCCAGGGGCCAGATCGATCCTGCAATCTCGATACTCGCTGCCTATCAGAAACAAAACACCCGTGTGGACTACAAACTGGGGATCCTCTATGAAAAATCAAACAAGCCCGCACTTTCGCACGTTTCATTTGCCCGGTACTTCTTTAAGACCTATAAGTACAAGGCAAGCACCTATCACATAGACAAGGCGCTGGAACTTGAAAAGGATCTGGATAAAGCTCTTGCGGATGAAATGAAAGAAATGAAAAAGTTCATCATCAAACAGCGACAATCATGATGCATCGATCGTCTTGAATAAAGCCCTCACCTTACTTATATCAAATATCTCCCCTTCGCCCGTATCTTCACAAAAGGCCTCGACAAAGGGAATTCCTCCCTTTCGGTACATATATACAGGGCTGATCTTTTTCACCTGAATCTCCCCGTAGCCCTGTCTCGGGTAGAATATGATGAGCGATTTCCCCTCCTGCAGTGCCTTTTCAAAAAGCACCACTCCCCGGGTACCGTAGGGCAGCGGCGTGACCATCCCGAAGGGATACACCCCCTCTTTCCGGGTCTGTTTCCCCTGATACCGCGTCACACTCGCAGGCGTAATCATCTTGCCCCAGTTGATCCCGCCCGGCGTCTCCCCTATATCCGTACCCCGCACCATGACATCCCTCTTGTCGAGAAAAGCCACAACATCACTGTCACACTTCTCGGGTATCTTGAAGATCCCCGGCAGGACCTCTTCGAGCCCCTGCGGGACCTTGTGCTTTGCACCGCTCAGTACAAGGAAGGTCCCCTTTATGATGTGGGCCTCGGTAAGGGAAGCAGCCCAGCCCTTCACCGTCTTGAGAACATTCTCCGGTACTTCATGCTTTGAAATTCTATCAAGGAAATGTTCAAGTTTTTCGGCATTCCATCCCTCTCGAATCGCCCTGAATACGGATCGTCTGGTAAGCCGGTAGATACTCACCACATCAATCCTGACCACGTCCGCGACATCGCCGATATTGAGAAGATCAACCGGGTCAAAGTCCCGGGGCACCAGCAGTTCCATATTCGGCTGTATAATGACCTCATCACCGTAGGACTGCAAAGAGATATCCAGTTTCCCTGACTGCAATTGCTGAAACATGGAGCCTGCAAACCTGATCCACTTTCCGGCCGGGTCCTGCTGCAGGACACCGAAGCCTATCCAGAGATCCAGCAGCGTTGCTATGACCTCAGGGGCATCTGTCAGATCGGGCCTCCTGCCCAGGAGATCGAGCAGAAGGCAGCGGGAAAAGAAATCACTTGAGACGGCCTTGTTCCCCAGCAGGGTAAAGACCTTATACTCGATTCCCGGATAGGGTTTGCATGACTGTAAAAACCGCCATGTGGGGTACCGGGCGTCCCCCTCCATTGCGAGATCCATGCACGCACCGTGCTGGACAGCGACGACGCCTTTCTTGTCCTGGACACAGCCGAGCTCCACAAGTTCCCAATAGATCCTCTCCAGATCCATGAGAAACCCGCCCTTTTCCTCGAGGAACTGCCATCCGCGTTTAAATGGTTCCATACCGGACCTGCAGCGAATACTGCCGCTGGACATGGTATTGGCCAGGGCAATATGCCCCCAGACATCCAAATGGCAAGGCTCAGCCCAGGTGATCGCATCAATACTTGCGTAAAATTCCTCACGGATTGTATCCAGCAGCGGGATGAGAGACGGGAGAAGGATGAGAGCATCCCTCCCCGAAAGACCGCCTTGAAAAACGATCCCCTTATTCCCGAGCACCTTGAGCATCTCCCTGACCTCATCCAACTCATCCCCGAAGATGAGTGCGATAACATCCCAAGGCACCTGGCCCCCGAGTTCATACAGGTCCATCAAAAGAGACCGTTGAGGTAAGGTCAGGCCATCAAGTATTTTTCCCAGTCGTTTGTCATCACTCAACCCCTCGGCGAGTTTGCCCAGGTCAACGGAATCTCCCAGGATATGTGTGGAGATAACCTCAACCATATATGAAGGGATATGAGATATGAGATCATATGTCGATGTCATCACGACTCCATTCCTCGATCTTGTATTTATACCCCTGTTCAGCAAGAAATATCTGGCGCTTATGGGCAAATGCCTCTTCGGAAGTCCGCTGGCTTACCAGGGTATAAAAGGTGGACATCCTGTCCTTGGGTCGTAAAATCCGCCCGAGTCTCTGGGCCTCTTCCTGACGGGAACCGAATGTGCCGGAAACCTGTATGGCCACCGACGCATCGGGCAGATTAATGGCAAAATTCGCGACCTTTGACACTACCAGCACCGGGATATCGCCCCTCCTGAAGGCCTCGTAGAGACTGTCCCGTTTCGTGTTCGGGGTGGAGCCGGTAATCAGCGGGGCCTTCAGCGTGGACGAGATCCGTTTGAGCTGACTGATATACTGACCGATAACAAGGATGGACTCGTCGGCATGATTTTTTATGATGTCCTTCATCACCCGATCCTTGCAAACATTCTCCGACGCGATCCTGAACTGCGCCCGATCCGTAGCCAGTGCATATTCCAGTTCTTTTTCCGGTGGCAGCGGAACGCGAATCTCATAACACAGGGCCTCTGCAATAAAGCCTTTCTGTTCCAGTTCCTTCCACGGCACGTCATAACACTTCGGACCCACCAGCGAAAAGGTGTCCTCTTCAAGGCCGTCTTCCCGGATGAGGGTGGCGGTAAGCCCGAGCCTTCTTTTTGCCTGGATCTCGGTTGTGGCCCGAAAAACCGGTGCAGGAACGACATGTACTTCGTCATAGATGAGCAAACCCCAGTTGAGTGCCTTTATGAGCTTCATGTGTTCAAACGGGGCTTGCCTGGACTTCCTGTAGGTGAGCATCTGATAGGTGGTGACCGTAACCGGTTTAATCTCCTTTTTGTTGCCCGTATATTCGCCGATGTCATCTTTGGTAAGGTATGTCTTGTCTAAAAGCTCGTCAATCCACTGGTGCACGGCAGACACGTTGGTACACAGAATCATGGTATATGTCCCGGCCTTGGCCATGGCATCCATGCCCACTATGGTTTTGCCCGATCCGCACGGGAGAACAACGATCCCCTGCCCTCCTCTCGGTCCTCCGCCTGCCCAGAAGTTGTCTGTTGCCTCTATCTGGTATTGCCGCAGGGCGAATCTCTCCCCGGATACGCTTTCATCCCGCAGGCTGATACCAAGCGTGTCTCCCTGATCATACCCCACAAGGTCATTGACCGGGTATCCCATCTTGATGAGCATGTGCTTGAATCTCCCGCGTATCCCCTCAGGGAGGGTAAAACTCAGGGGACCGATGGCCTCGACGATGATATTCTTGATTGCAGGTTTTGATGAAATCTCATTAAACAATTCACGATACTTGATCTCGACCCGCAGCAGGTCATTGTCATGACGCACCAGACGGACAGCATCCCAACGGGAAAATGCATCCTTTATCCTGAAGGAAACCCCTGCAGGGATCTCATACCTCGAATATTTTCCCAGGCTGGCAACCACACATTCATAGGTAATCCCTATGGATGCAGCATTCCAGATACTCAGGGGGGTGATCCTGTAGGTATGGACATATTCGGGAGATTTTATCAGCTCGGCAAACGGGAGAATCGCATCCCGTGCATCCTCATACCGGGAAGACATAACTTCCAGCAGGATACTTCCGTCACTTTGCACTATTACAGGTTTATCACTGTTCGTCATCAGAACCACCTAGATTCACACATCTGCATACCAAATGCAAGAGTACTTTTTTGTTCAAGTGCTCAACCCGCTCACAGCAATATTCTCTCTCATGACAGCTTCGAATTGGGTAATTTACCACCTTAAAGCGCCTATTAATCAATGCGGTAACCATTGGAAGCGAGCTTTATTCATCTTAATGTCGACGTTGAGAATCGGGCCTGCTCTTCCACCGTCCGGCATAAAAAAATGCTTTTTTGTTTTCATGAAGGCCTTTTCAAAGAGTTCAGACAACCTTATTATGTATACGGTATTGTCTTGCAACAGCTTTGAGAAGATATTTTCTTGTTGCCATTGCACAGTAAATATTAGAGAATGGAAAGATGTTATTGTGATGTGCAGATTATATTGGGAGATCATATTATGAAGGCCATTGAAGAAAACCCAACAGGTGTAACAAAAGCGGATATCGTCGTTGGAATACCTTCCTTCAACGAAGCTCCCCTCATAGAATATCCCACGTCACAGGCAGCTCTTGGCTTGAAGCAATATTTCAACAACCTGAATGCGGTGATCATCAATTGTGACAACAGCAGCACCGACGGCACCGGGAACGTGTTCATGAACACCAACACCGAAGGCATCCCCAAGATATACCTCTCGACGCCCAAGGGGGTCAAAGGCAAGGGGAACAACTTCAAAAACCTCTTCAGGAAGGTTCTGGAACTCGATGCCCAGGCCATTGTCGTTGTGGATGCCGACCTCAAGAGCATCACCCCGAGATGGATCAAAAATCTTGGCGAACCCCTGTTCAATGATTTCGGCTACGTTGCCCCATTATATGTCAGGCATAAATACGACGGCACCATCACGAATAATATCGCCTACCCGTTGACCAGATGTCTCTATGGACGGCGGGTCCGGCAGCCCATTGGCGGTGACTTCGGTTTTTCGGGCAGAATGGCAGGCCTCTATATGAAGAGTGATTTATGGGACGAGGATGTCAGTCATTTCGGAATTGATATCTGGATGACCACCATTGCCATGAATGAAGGCGTCCCCATCTGCCAGGCGTTTATGGGCAGGCCCAAGGTACACAACCCCAAAGACCCGGCCGCCCACCTCGGACCGATGTTCAAACAGGTGATAAGCACGATATTCAATCTCATGGGGGCATATCATGACAAGTGGGAGACCACAAAATGGTCCAAGCCCACGGCTATTTTCGGGTTCGGCCTGGGAGAAGTGGAGATGCCTCCCCCGGTCGAGGTAAACAAGGAATTGCTCTACCAGAGGTTCAGAGAGGGATTCAGCAGGTATTGGGACGTCTATCGATCAATTTTCTCCTCGGAGAATCTGCAGAAAGTCAGGGAGATTGCATCCCTGGATATCGACCATTTCGAAATGCCGGTAACGGTCTGGTCGAAGGTCCTTTTCGACTTTGCAAAGAGTTATCACCACAACACCGTGGAGAAATCCATGGCCATCGAGGTGCTCATCCCCCTGTACTACGGGATGACACTCTCATTCGTCAATAAGACTGAAGGCATGTCCATACAGCAGGCCGAAGAATTCCTCGAAGATATGTGCTTGGTCTTTGAACAAAACAAACCATATATCATTGACCGATGGAAACAATAGAAAAGGAGTGATCTATGTCTAAGGTCCTTATCGTAGATGATGAAAAACATATCAGGCTCCTGTATTCGGAAGAATTGGAAGAAGAGGGCTATGAAGTGGCCTTGGCATCTGATGGAAGTGGTATCGTAGATCGCATCAGAGAGGAAAAACCCGATGTGATCGTCCTTGATATTAAAATGGTATCTTCAAACGGGCTTGATGTCTTACAGGAGATCAGGAACACATTTTACAATCTCCCGGTAATTCTCTGTAGTGCATATGGCAGTTACAAGGTGGATATCAAGTCCATTGCAGCAGATGCATATGTGGTCAAATCATCCGACCTGACAGAACTGAAAAACAAGATAGCTCAAGTATTGGAAACCAAGGTATAGGAAAAAGAGTAAGCATTTGCAGATATACGCAGACCTCCATGTTCATACAACCGCATCCGATGGTGACATGAGGCCGGGAGAGATTGTATCCAAGGCAGCCTCAATCGGTCTGAACACCGTGGCGATCACTGATCATGACACCATCGAAGGAATCCCCGAAGCACTGCGCATGGGCAGACAAACAGGCATCCGTGTTATTGCCGGGGTCGAGATCAGCGCAGTATATAATCCGGGAACCATGCATATCCTCGGATATTTCCCAACCCTGCCCGAGGGTTTTGAACAGGAATTGGAAGCAGTTCAAGAGGGACGTCGGCAAAGATACCCGAAAATCATCAAAAAACTCAATGCACTGGGATTTACCATCACCGGTGACGATGTGTCATCCGTAGCCGGCAATGCCCAGATAGGAAGGCCGCATATTGCCAAGGCCCTGATCAATAAAGGCTATGTAAAAGATTTCAGAACCGCATTTTCGCGTTATCTTGCAAAAGGCAAACCCGCATATGTGGAAAAAGACAAGATGAACATTGCCCAGGCACTCCCCCTGATCCGTCAGTATGGTGGCCTGCCTGTCCTTGCCCATCCCTACACCCTGGGTCTTGAAGCTTACGAACTGAAGCTGCTGGTGCAAGAACTCAAACTCTCGGGGCTTGCAGGCATTGAGATCTTTTATCCGGAACATACCAAGGCGCAGAAAAAGCTCTATACCTCTATCGCCCGCGATCTCCACCTGTTCATGACAGGGGGAACGGATTTCCACGGCCCGGGAAGGGCCAGCATCAGCGTGGGCGATTTCGGCATCGACAAGGAAACCCTGAATGTCATGATGGAGAGATTCATGCATCCGCAATGAAATAGAGCTGTTTTTCTTACTTGACAGTTTGCATACTGTTGTCTAACTGAATTGATCTGAAAGAAAACGAAGGTGGCATATTACAGCAACGGCAGGATTCACGATGCCCACAGGTACGACACCTCACGCTTAGACCAAAAAGCACCAGGAGAAAAATCATGTTTTCTAAAAATGTCCTTGATCAAATTGGCAACACACCGATTGTCTGTCTGAAGACAGCCCTCGATGCAAATATCTTTGCAAAGGCAGAGCATCTCAACCCGGGCGGGAGCATCAAAGACCGCGTAGCACTCTTCATGCTTAAAGAAGCTATTAAAGAGGGAAAGCTCAAAAAAGGCGACACCATTGCAGAACCTACGTCAGGAAATACCGGTATCGGGATTGCCCTGGTTGGGGGGCTGCTCGGCTATGACGTGGTCATTGCCATGCCGGAAAATATGAGCGAGGAGCGCAAGAAGATCATCCGGGCCTTAGGCGCCGATATTATTCTTACCCCGGCTGAAGAGAGCCTAGAAGGGGCCATAAAGGCTGTCCTGGATCTCCAGAAGTCACGGCCCAATGTATATATCCCCCAGCAGTTTGAAAATGAGAACAATCCCCTCACCCATTACCTCTCAACAGGCCCGGAGATATGGACACAGCTCAGGCATCACGTGGATATCTTCGTGTCCGGTCTCGGCAGTGGCGGGACGTTAGGCGGGGCAGGCAAATTTCTCAAAGAGCGGAACAAGGATACCATCATCGTTGCCGTTGAGCCGAAAAATGTATCTGCCCTCTTAGGTCATGAGCCTGGCCTCCACCGGATTGAGGGGATCGGCGACGGCTTCATTCCGCCCGTGCTGGACACCTCCCTGGTGGATGAGATTATCGAGGTGACCGACGAAGATGCCGTAGAGACCTCCCGTCTTCTCGCGCGAAAGGCAGGGCTCCTGGTAGGAACCTCCTCGGGCGCGAATGTATGGGCATGCATGCAGATGGCCAAAAAATTCGGAAAAGACAAGATCATAGCCACGGTACTGGCAGACAGGGCGGAACGGTATTTTTCCACAAGCCTGATCTGAGATCGGCAAAGAGTTTCCCTGAAAAGAGGAATTTAATTTCCATTTTTCGGAAATGCCTTGTGAGCTAAATACCGTTATATGCATAATATCAGAGAGTTATATGTTTTTTCTCTCTGGCATTTTCATTGCAGTATTTGGGTATTCATAACGGCCTAAATCCTACCTCTATAGGAAAAAAGGGTCTCCACCACAATGGAGATCCTTTTTTTATGGCTTCACGACAATCCAGCTGCATCCGCCGCTATCGCGTCAGGGGTATAGAAGAATGCAGAACTCATACCTTAAAGGTATACCGACTGATTCTCCCCCAACGGCAATGGCCATATTTGTGGGCAGTGTATTTGAATAGTTGGGCTGGTATCTCGTTTTATGAGGCTTTTCTCTAAAATTCTGGTAACTACTCACGTAGTCAGGCTGAGGCTGTTTTATATGAAAATAGAATCCGGAATTAAGAATTCAGAATAAAACCCTGAAAATCTTCTGACAAGTGGGATCGAGATACCAGTGACAAAGTAACAAAGGCACAGAGGCACAAAGTTTAGGAGCGGCTTTAGCCGCGAGCATTTTTATTATC
>CAYRCP010000010.1:0-32248 GCA_964422755.1 uncultured Bacteriovoracaceae bacterium
AACTTTCCGGTCAGAAGAGCCGGGATAATGCCTGACCATTTGGTGGGAATAAACTCGACCTTCACCCCCATATCCTCGGCAAGCCTTTTTGCCACATCGATCTCATACCCGATCAGATTGCCGGTCTTGTCTTTCATGGCCCAGGGCACAAAGGTAGACATTCCCACTCGCAGGACACCGCGTTTGAGGACGTGCTCCAGCGTGCTCTCATTGGTGAGATCCTGCCTGAGACCCTGAGCAAAAACACCGCCGGCACAAATCAGACCTAAACATACGAGAATACCCAGTGTGTTGATAACAGACTGTTTTTTCATTCTATTCCTACCTCCTCTTCCATCCCGATCATTGCTCTGAATCATAATAGCCTATACGCAAGGACACGAGCCCCGGGCAAGCTCTGCAACCTGTTCCTCAAGCTGTCATGTTGAATCAAACACATGCGTCCTTCCGGCGCCTTGTCGGGCACAGCTCCTGCGACGCCTGAAGCTAACGTTATGTCGTTTCAAAAGTCACCTTTCCTCTGAACTCTCGTTGTACAGCATGACAAACACGGTTCACATACATTCTTAATAACCCTGCCACAAACAATGTCAACCATCTGATGCGCCTGAAAGTCATTAGAATCATGAATAGTTACACACTGCTGTTGTTGATACCTCTTTTATAATATCAACGAGTATGGGTACGTTCAATACTATCATCAGATCAACCGCCCGCGAGGAAAACCATTACAAGAACAGCTGGTTCTCCTGCCGACAAACAGCTCCATTGAACCTCCATTGTGCGTTAGAGAAGGACTAAAGCCTGTGGGAACAACCGCGATTACGAGACAAAAAAGAGCAATAGAATAGCGGCTGGAAGTCGCTCCCACAGAACAAGGCCATAAAAGGATGTTAGACATTATCAACGCATTCAACTCCAAAATGTGGGTTCAATGGTATGAACCCCGGGGCAGGGCAGGCCCTGGACCCTGTACTGCGGGAAGCGGATGCTAAGACGAATTCAATGAGATGGGTTATTGTAATCTCGGGCAATCCCGCCGCGACGGAGCCCTCTCCCTCCGGGCGAAACTGAAATTTGTCCAATTCGGCTGTCCTGCCGAACTGTAATCCCGGGCGTCAACAGAGAAGTATCACCAGATTCGTGATCAGCTATGAACCTGGCGGGCCTTTGATTTACGACCGAGAGCCACGATGGTTTCTTTCCCCTGGGCCATCTTGCTTATCTTATCCACAAGGGTCTTCACGGAATTTGCCGAGTCCAGCAGTGCACCCTGTTCGTCTGCACTGAGCTCGATCTCCAGAATCTCCTCGATCCCCTCTTCACCGAGTTTTACCGGGACCCCGACAAAAACCCCGTGAATCCCGTACTCGCCCTCGAGATAGGCGGAACAGGGAAGGATCTTTTTCTTGTCCTTGATGATTGCCTCCACCATCTCCTTGACGGCGCATGCCGGCGCAAAGTAGGCACTGCCGGTCTTCAGGAGATTGACGATCTCAGCCCCGCCCGTGCGTGTCCTTCTCACCAGGGCCTCTATCTGTTCCTCATGCAGCAGATGGGTCAGCGGTATCCCGGCAACAGAGGTGTACCGCGGCAACGGCACCATGCTGTCTCCATGCCCTCCCAGGACAAATGCCGAGACATTTTCAACGGAAACATTGAGCTCCATCCCGATGAAGGTGGCAAACCGTGCCGAATCCAGCACCCCTGCCATTCCGATAATCCGGTGCCGCGGGAATCCTGTGGCCTCGTAGGCCACGTGGCACATGGCATCCAGAGGATTGGTAACCACGATCACTATGGCTTGCGGGGCCAGTTCTGCAACCTTCTCCGATACCATCCGCACTATCGATGTATTCATACCCAGCAGATCATCCCTGCTCATGCCCGGTCTCCGGGGGATACCCGCCGATATCACCACAATATCCGCATCCCGTATGGCGGCAAACTCTCCCGTGTACCCCACAATCCGCTTATGGTATCCTTCCAGAGGTGCTGCCTCGGCAAGGTCAAGGGCCCGGCCTGCGGTCCTCCCCATATGTACTCCGCCGATCAGGACAATGTCGGCCAGATCCATCTCCGCAAGACGAAGGGCTACAATCTGCCCGACATTTCCTGAACCGATCAATGCTATCTTTTTTCTCATGGCATCCTTCCTTTCATCTCCCGATATTCACTCTCTCCCCATCCCCCGGCTCGGATACCCGCAATGAACTCACCCCCCCGTATTTCGCCTTGAGCTCGCTCTTTTTTACCTTCATGGTGGCAGTCAGCGGCAGCTCCTTGACAAAATGATACGTGCGCGGAAACTTGTACCTCGCCACTTTTCCCTTGAGAAAATCCTGGATCTCGGAAAGGGGAATCTCCTGGTTGTCTGCAGGCACGATGAAACCCATGCCCACCTCCCCCCACTTCTCATCAGGAACCCCGATGATGGCCACCTGGGATATCCTGGGATGAGTGGCCAGGACCTTCTCCACCTCTACAGGATACACATTCTCACCGCCGGATCTGTACATGTCCTTGGCCCTGTCGACGATGTAGTAGTATCCCTCTTCATCCATGTACCCGAGGTCACCCGTGTGGAGCGCCCCGTCATTGATGGTAGCTGCGGTTTCATCGTGCATGTTCCAGTATCCGCTCATCACCGTAGGTCCCTTGGCCATGATCTCTCCGATCTCCCCGGGCGGCAGCCTCTTTCCGTCTTCGCCTGCAATCCAGATCTCGGTGAAGAAACCGGGCTTGCCGATGGACCCCATCTTCCGGTGGATATCTTCTCGGGGAAGGAGCATCATGGCCGAGTTCTCCGTCTGACCGAACCCCTGCTGCATGAAAAGTCCGCGCTTTGCCAGTTCATCGAACAGGCTTGGCGGCGTACGTTCCCCTCCTCCGATGACACAACGCACACTGCTTACGTCAATCTGATCGAGCTTGCCGGTTTCGAGGATAAGCCGCCACATGGTGGTCAGGGCAAATACGATGGTCCCCTTGTAGCGCTGGATGTCCTCGGCGAATTCGTTCGCATCGAAGCCTCTTCGCATGACCATTGTCATGCCCATATTCAGTGCCGGGGTAGACACGATGAACAGCCCTCCGGAATGAAACAGGGGCATCTGGGCGATCAATACATCGTCGGCGTGACCGTCAACATAGATACCTACCTGGAAATTCTTAAAGAATGTCTGGAGATGTGAAACAATCGTTCCCTTCGGGTTTCCCGTCACACCCGAGGTATAGACGATTGCCAGCGGATCATCCAGGACCACCGGACAGTCCGGGATCACCTCGTCCCTGGGATTTTCCTGCACCAGCGCCCGGTAATCCTCTGCCCAGTCGGGACATTTCGGCAGTTCAAACCCCGGCGGAAGAGTACTGTCGCTCCTCAAGTAAATGAACTTGTCCCGTTCCACCTTCAGGCTCATTCTGATCAGGTCTACACTGCCCAGGAAAGAGTCATGAAAGACGAGCATACGCGCCCCGGAATCATTGAGCTGATACTCAAGCTCAGGTCCTGCCAGACGCCAGTTCAAGGGGACAAAGATGATCCCGAGCTTGGCCGAAGCAAAATAGAGCTCCAGGAATTCGAGACAGTTGAGCAGCACCACCGCCACCCTGTCTCCCTTCTTGATGCCCCTTTTCACGAGGAAGTGGGCGCACCGGTTGATCCGTTCGTTGAGTTCCTGGTATGTTATGGCTCTATCCTCGTAAATAACTGCGTTCTTATGCGGTGCCATCAAGGCCCGTTTGTAGGGAATGTATCCGACACTCCATTCAACGCTCATTAGACCCGCCTCCTTTCCTCTCTGTCTCTTCGATCATGCAAGCAGGATATGCTCCGCAGTTTCTTTCTCCGGGAAAACCTGCTCGGGGCCGATTCATCCACAGAGCCAAGCCCTTCCATGACCAGGGGCAAGACATTCTCTGCAGTCCCGAGAAGAACTATATCAGCGAGATGACTCAGTTTACTCTTCTCGGCATTCACCTCGATGATGAAGGCATTGTTCTCCCTGGCCAGGTACGGGAGGCTTGCCGCCGGATACACGATGCCCGATGTCCCGACAATCATCATCCATGAGCACATGCATACCTGTTCGCATGCAGCCTCGAAATCCTGTACAGGCTCACCGAACCCAACGATATCGGGCCGCATCAAACCGCCGCATTCGCACCTGGGAATCGCAGAGAACAAGGCTTCAGGGGAAAACGAGGTCGTGCCGATCACCTTGTCGGCCAGCTCGAAAAACTCGTCTTCCGCCAGGGTGACCCTGTTCCCGCACACAAGACATCGAAGGCGATAGATATTCCCGTGCAGTTCATAGACCTGGCTGTTGCCTGCCATCCGGTGAAGACCATCGATATTCTGGGTGATAACAGCCCCCAGATACCCCTTTTCTTCCAGTTCCACCATGGCCCTGTGCGTTGCATTCGGTTGTGCCTTCTTCAGAACAGCGATAAAATCGCGAATGATCGTGTAGGTGTCTTCAGGGTACTGTTCGAGCAGACCAAGTATCCCGTACCTGCCGACCTCCGGGTAGCGTTCCCATAGACCTCGTTGATGCCGGCATGTCATGGCCGCGGTTTCAGCTGATATGCCGGCGCAACTTAAGACAACCCCGTAGCCTGAGTGCGTTATGACTTCTGCTGCCTGCTGATATGTCTCTTCCATGTCTCCCACCTTTCGAACATATCCATCAGTGTCCAATAAAATTGGGTTTGCGCCTTTCAAAAAAGGCCTTCTGCCCTTCGAGCAGATCCTTGCTTGCATAAGCCTCGTTCATAAGAGCCTCTGCTTCCTGCCTGTCCTGCCCCGTGAGGCATCCGGCATTCCTGAACATGTTCATGATCCGTTTGATTCCTCGCAGAGACAGAGGGGCATTGGATGCAATTTCTGATGCAACGGCATATGTCCTTGCCGCCAGTTTTTCAGCCGGCACCAGTTCGTTTACGAGCCCCATCTTCAGCGCTTCTTTTCCTGAATACCTCCGCCCGGTAAAAAAAATCTCCCGGGCACGAGGCACGCCAACCACTTCGATGAACTGCCGAATCCCTTCCGGGTGATAGACCAGTCCGAGTTTTACCGGGGGCATTGAAACACTGATATGATCGATCGCAATCCTGAAATCGCAACACAGGGCAAGATTGAGCCCTGCCCCGTAGGCATATCCGTTCAGCATGGCAATGGTTGGATAGGGAAAGGAGACCATACTGTCCATTGTCAAAGTAAGAGGATTATGATTTCTGAGCAAGTCTGCCATTTCAGGGGTAATATCGGTAGGGAGAGAACTGATGTCATACCCTGCTGAGAAGGCCTTCTCCCCTGCCCCTGTAATCACCACTACCCACACATCCCTGCTATGCGCCCATTGCTCCAAGGCGAGATGAATCCTCACAATCAGATCTGGAGACAAAGCATTGCGTTTCTCAGCCCTGTTCAACGTCAGAGTCCCGATATGGTCTTGTACCTCTTGTTTAAGTATGTCATCTCCCATTGGAGCATTCTCCCCATTTCTCTGAACACATTCTCCTGCTACCTTTCCTCTTAAGTATCCGCCCCCATACAGTGAAGCGTCTGGTTTCTCCCGAAGCGGTCTGTATTCTTTGCAAGACGCTGTCTGATGCGGCGTTCATTTCCGCCATATATGAATGTCCACTTAAGCAGCTGCTCTATTGCTTTAGGTAATTGTTTGAAATTAAATATAAAATGAACAGAGTTATTGTATTGTCTGACCATCGCCTCTTGCTCTGGACATCCACAGCCAAGGGTTACAAGAACGATGTTGTTTTTCAGACAGTGCTCGATTCCATACTGCACATCAAGACCATAGTTGGACTCGCCATCGGTAATATGAATGAGCAATTTCTTTTTTCGCTCTCGTGGCATTAACAGAGCTGCTGCCATAATGGCCTGCCCCGATGCAGTCTGCCCGCATGGAGGAACAGAAAACAGTTTTGAGCCTTTTACAAGAGAGGAGAGCATACACACACCGTCGATCTCGAAATATGCCCATGCCTTGAAATATACACCGCAATTGAGGAGTGCCTTGTGGATGGTTGCTATGGTGTTCTCCACAATCCGCCATTTATTGCCCCTCATGGAACCGCTGGCATCCACCAGGATTGTTACGTTCCAGTCCATAGAGGGAACCTGTTCGGTCTGAAAAAAACAGTTTCCATTCAGTGCCGCGCGATATAATCGGCGTTTATCCAGTCTTCCGCTTTTTAGCCCCCTGTTTACATGAACTATCCGATCGGAATAGCTGTAGAACAACGATCTCACCCTGTTCACCAGCCGGCTGTCAACCACCGGATGGGCAGGAATATGATAGTCCCATCTGGATATGGGGACGACATCCGGACAATCATAACCGACAACCGAGTGGATCAGCGGGGTGATATCTGCCGACGTGGCGGAAAGCTGTGTATTGATCCTTCTGGTGAGATCCGGTGACAAGAAGGCCTTGTGCTTTTTCTCCGGGTTCCCGTGTGCCTGCGGGCATGACTGCTCTAATCCAGGAGATGCGGTCCAATAGAGTCTCTTGTCCACGATCCTGTAGGAGAGGATCATTTCTTCAAGCCTGCCCCAGGCCGCCCGGTAGAAATCCGCACGGACGGTGCACCGCTCTGTCACTCCCATATACCAATCACCTACGAGAAGCAGATTCTCTGACAGCTCATTGAGGATCGTGAGCGGCTTCTGGTAACCACCGAACGCACTTGAGGAATTACTGTATCCGCTCGCTACTGCCCACCACAGCCAGAAAAGCATATCGATACTCTTGTCATGGTCCTCAAGCTTCCTTGCATCCACATCGAGTGCATTCGAGCGTACTTTCTGCAGATAGCCCGCAAGAATCGAACCGTCTACCGTGCTGTCCACATAGATGTCTTCGCCTGTACGAATCATTTTCTGGAAGCCGATGACGCTGCGCGGTGACATGTCCGAAAAATCTCTCCCCAGCAGTTTCCACACGTACGCACTCCAGTGTTTCTGGTGGAGTGCCTCGTGGGTCACCTGACCCACCATGACGTCGATCTTCTCGGGCGGCACTGGATAGGTACCCATAAGCAGGCCCGGATCGATGATAATATTCCCGCAGCTCTGATCGGACATGCCTGCATACTCCACCAGGCCGACGTTATCACCAATATTTCCGGCAACCTTCCGCATTGCCTTTAATACACACGCAAGCTCTGCCGCTTCCTGATGAGCAACGTTCTTCCTCCAGAAATCTGAAAGCGTCTGGTGGCCGGATAATTGGTCGGCTTTTCTCACCTGTGATATCACGCCAGGTTCTCCTCCCTCGCACTTACATCTTCAGTAGACGACATACCCGTTATCAGGGCCCTTCTCCCGCATGCCGAGCTCGAGATGGAGCGAGAGCAGAACCGACTCCAGGACATCGGAGTTCATCTGGAGGCTGCTCACCACAGCCTCTTTCACCGATGCACCCACCGCCACCATCTCGGCAATCATGAGCGTGTGGCGGGTGGAAATGATTATGGGCTCCTGGGTGTTGGTCCGCAGCCTGTTTGCCAGGTTTACAATCGTCAGGGCATCGCCTTCATCAATGCCGGTTTTTTCAAAAAGGACCTTTGTCTCGACATCCATTGGCAGGTAATCGAGAATCGTCACAAAGAAACGGTCTCTCAGCGCAGCATCGAGCATCTCTGTGCCGATAAACTCATCACCCTCGTTGAGGGTCGCGAAAAAGATCACGCCCGGGGCAACCTCGATATACCCAAGTTCATCGGTCCAGACGGACCGGTCTTCGGAGAGTACGGAAAACAGCATATTCAGGGCCTTCGGGTGTTCCGGCCGGTTGATCTCCTCCAGGTGAACCACGCATCCCGGTGTCTGAATGGCCTGGGGGAAGAGGAACGGCTGGAAATAGGTCTGTCCGTCTCTGAGCCTGTGTTCCCCGAACAACTGGCCCGGCTCCGAGAGAATCCCCACCTGGAACGTGGCGAGCGGCCTGTTGTTCCGAGCAGCGAACTGCCGGACCAGGGTGGACTTTCCGCACCCCTGTTTCCCGGCAACAAGGACGTTTACCGGGTGGGTCTCGCTCAGTCTGCTGATCCGTTCGAGGTTCTCCCTCATCTCGGCCTTGAGATAGAAGTGTTCTTCCGGAGCAGGCACGTTCAGGTTGTGGGTGAATTTCTCCAGCTTTTCCCCCTGGCAGTGTTTCTTCATTTTATTCTCTCTCCCCATGCTCCTTCATCCCTGCTTCTGCCTGTCAGAAAAAGAGCTCCTCCTGCTTCTTGAGGAGGAATGCGTTGAGCGACTCGCTATTCCAGCGCATATTCATGCCGTTAAGCGTCGCTATCAGGCGTTTCGCCTCCTTGCGCATCACCGGGTCATCCGTTCTGGTTATGGCTGTGAGCTGCATGGAGAGCTCCTTCATGCGTTCCTGTTCATCCTCGAGGGATTCAGCCCGGGAGAAGACACATCTGGCTCCGCAGGCCGGGCACTGACGCAGATCCGACTCACCGCAGGCAGGACAGCCGTTCTTGCACAGGTAGGCAAAATCGAGATAGCTGGCGGTGAACCCGCACTCATGGCACGTGAGGTTCATGTCACTCTCCCATAGCGGCTCTCAAGAACTATCTGCCGGGACGAATATCTGTTGCGAGATCTTCTATCCCTGCTGACTTTCCCCACGGCGCCTCTCCCGGACCGATCCTCTTGCTCGCCGTGCCCTGCAGTTCGTCAATTGCAAGCCAGGCCTCACATTGAGTGCATTGCCTGATACTCACGGAAGCATCGATCCGTGCATTGTAGAGATACCGGAAATTCGCCACAGGGGCCTCGTATCCACATTCAGGACATTTCATAGCGTCCTCCTTTTCCTTCCTGTCTGTTCAGGGCTTTCACCTGTCCCTCAGCTGCCTTATGAACCTTCTGTACGCAGGGTCGCTGCATTCGTACCCGTCCTTGTCGATGAATTCATTCCGCTCGTAATATGTACACTGCTTGGCATCGGTCAGGATCCTCAGCATATAGCCGTTCTTTCCCTCCAGACTGAATACCGGGGGATCGCGGGTGATATCCGAGCCCTCCTTCAGAACCTTGCAGCTTCCTCTTCCGTCGCTTGACCATGCGCTTTCCGAAAAATGTTTACACAATCCACAGGGCCTCTCCGGAACGGTTTCCGTATCCTCGTGACTGTTCTGCGTTCCAGGCTGCAAGCCGAATACCCCCGATGCCTTTGCGTATTCTTCGCGACTTTTTCTCGCCATGATCCCGCCTCCTTTACTCCTTTCACATGCGTGCACGAGGGAAGCACCGTTCCGGTGAGGAAACGGCCTCCCGTCATCTCACCATCATCCCAGACCCTGGACCGTTCTCTGAATGATGTTGTCCTGCGTCTTGCGGCTTATATCCACGAAATGAGCGCTGTACCCGGCTACCCTGACAATCACCTCCTGGTATTTCTCCGGGTCCCGCTGGGCGCTCCTGAGGGTCTCGTCGGACACACAGTTGAACTGAACATGATCCAGTCCGAGATCGGCCCAGGTTTTCATGTACGATTTCCAGAGCTGGTACCCCTTCTCCCCTGCGAGCTGGGTCGGCGACAACCTCTGGTTCAGGAGGAAGGCCCGGCCGTCGGAGATATGGTCGATCTTGGAACAGGACTTCAGAACCGCGGTGGGACCCTTCTTGTCGAGCCCCGGCCCTGGAGATATGCCGCCGTCGTACAGCGCGTCACCGAGCCTGCGTCCGTTGGGCAGGGCACCAACGATATTTGCATAGTGGATGTTCCCGCTGACGTTCTCAGGCAGGATCGGCCAGTTATTTCCACTGGGGCACTTGAGTTCCCGCGAGAACCTCGCTGCCTCGTGCAGGCAGTCCAGCATGATGCTGTCCACATAATCGTCGTCGTTGCCCCATTTGGGGGCATTCTTGACGAAATCAAGGCGCATCTCCTCTTTGCCTTCCCAGTTGGCTGCAATGGCCTCCTTGAGATCGGCCATGGTGTACTTCTTCTCGTCGAAAACCAGCTTTTTGACCGCAGCCAGGCTGTCGGCGTTCTCGACCCAGGTAAACGCCGTGATCCATGCATTGCCCCGGCTTATGGACGGGTCGCACACATCCAGTCCGCTCTCCACCGAGCGCTCCGAGATGGCCGAGAGGAACGGCCTCGGCGTCATCTTCGGTGCGAGCATACGGGCCCTGTTCACGGGACGGACCAGAATGCTGAAGATGGTTTTCATCTGGGTTACCCACGCATCGAAGAACTGCTCGTAGCTGGTGAAGGTCTCTGCAGGCGGCGTCTCGGCACCGATCTGCATGTTCACGATGTTGTCGAAGCCGCTGGTAAATACATATTCAATGATCTTCGCACAATTGGCAGTGGCATTTGCCATCCTCATGGGCTGGAATCCATGCTTGGTGCACGGAGAGGGAGACATGCATGCCTGATGCGCCCATGTCCTGGCCTCTTCGATGGGATGTCCGTGCCAGTTCATGGCGTTTGCAATGAGGATCGGATCGTTTCTCATGGAGGGATATCCCAGACCCTGGCGTATGCATTCAAAGATCTCCCTCATCACCTCGTCTTTCACCTTGGGGTGCCATCTGAATGCAAAGGTGGGGTTCGCCACCCTCACGAGCCGGGCCGCCTGAAGCAGCGCTATGGTCATGCCGTTGCATGCGTCGCTCCCGTCTTTGTTCACACCGCCCAGCGTCCATACCCACGTTCCCTCGATGCCCTGGAGACCTTCACGGGACCATTTGGGCTTGTACTGGGAGACCTCAGCGGCACGGATGAGAAATTCCCCGGTGAGATCGAGCGCCTCCTGTTCTGTCAGGGTCTTGTCGATGTTCACCTCCTGCTCGTAATACGGACCGTGGTAATAATCCGGGCGTGCCGGCCACGCCCCTTCGATCGCCTCGTTCCTGCTGAACAGCTGAATGAAAAGATCGTACTGGAGTGACTCCTGCAGTGTCCTCGCAGGCTTTGCAGGAACGCGATCACAGGTCTCGGCAATCTGTAGCAGCTCTAACCTTCTTTCAGTGTCTACCTCGTAATTTTCCGCAATGATCCTGGCGAGGCGCGCATAGCGTTTAGCGTGGCGGATACCGGCCTCCAGCGTGATCTTCATCGCCTCCCACATGTTCATCTTGTCATACAGGTCGCATATCTCTCTTGTTGCACCGGGTTCATGGGCCCTGGCATCCGCCTCGTCGATCCTTCTGTCGAGTTCGGCAATTACCTCCTCGAAGGCCAGCACACCGGTCATGATGTATTCATAATCCTTTCCGGAATACCCGCCCCTGGAGAGCGGAACACCCCATCCGATGGCACCGGAGAGGACCTTCATGGAATCGTCGAGATCCATATGCGGCAGGATCTTGTCGAGATCCGATTTCCCTCCCCAGTAGCCGACCACCTCTGAAATGATCTTCAGATGCTCTTCCACGGGCTGCGGGATAGCCGTCGGATCGTTCACCACCTCATGATTCAGGATCGCTGCCAGGGTCGGGTCCCAGGTGATCATGTTGGGCTGGCTTCCCAGGTATCCCACGAGCTGGGAGCGGTCGGTGATGAAGATCGTCTTGTTGTCGAGTACATGTGCGAGTATCTTGGCAAACTTGATGACATAGGGATCAGGAGAAGACTCGAGTTCCTTTGCCTTTTCGGTCTGCAGCACCGGCCGTTCGAGATCGATATACAGGCCTGCCGGATAGAGGCCGCCGATGGCACCTTTTTTCCACATGGCCTTTCTGAGGTAGTCAAGCCTTTTTGATCGTTTCTTTTCGGCAGCCCACCACCATTCCTGTTTCTGTTCGAGTTCATTTACGGTTTCAGCTGTTACTCCCATAACGTTCCCCTCTTTCTCCTTCCGGTTCACCAGCCTCACATGCACTGCAGCTACAATGACCGGGATATTTTTCTCTTACTTCTTTTCAAACTCAGAGCACTTGGCCGCATCACTGTCAGCATCTACGGGTTTTGCCTTGTAGTATGCCTGTCGAGGGTCTATCACTCTCTGGACACAGTCACCCTTGCTGGGGTCGTCTTCCAGAGGAAAGAACTTACTGCACTGCTTGCATGTAGGCATCCTCATCACCTCCTTTGTCTAAAAAACCGTTCCTAGAGACTGCTCATACGTTCCATATCCTCAAACCCGGAGCCTCCTATCGTGGCTCTGAATCCGTGTTTGCGGTAGATCCGCACGTGCACCTCCAACAGGGTCGGGTCCAGGGCCTCCACGTCACGGTACACCCAGTCTCTTCCGAGCCAGTCGTACTTGTCCTGGCACCAGTTATGGTAGGCCAGCAGGTCGATCCGGTCGATGGCGCCCGGCAGACCGGCAAGATAGTCTGCAACGTGCCGGTGATAGTCGAGCGCATCATTGAATCCCGGGATCACCGGAATGCGCACCCAGATCTCCATGGACATCGAGCTGAGCCGTTCAAGATTTTCAAGGATGGTCGCGTTGTTCACGCCGGTCTGTTCCCGATGTTTTCGGCTATCGAGGTGCTTCAGGTCAAAAAGGATGATATCCGCCTTCCGGGCGATACGTTCCAGGTCCTCCCACGCACAGTGACCGTTCGTATCGAGACAGGTATGGATGGATCGTGACCTGGCCTGGCCGAGCAGGTCCTCTGCAAAGCGTGCGTGGAGGGTGGGCTCCCCTCCGCTCAGGGTCATGCCCCCGCCGGAATTGTCATAGAACGGCCGGTCCCGTTCCACCTCGTCGAGGATCTCACTGATCCCCATGGGCTGCCCGACAACCTGCAGGGCACCGGACGGACACACCTCAACGCACTTCATGCAGCTCTCGCACCTGCTGCGGATAATCTTGTGGCAGGCATACTCCTCTGACCGCGTCAGGGAAGGGTCCACCGGAGGGTTGATGGCGTCTTTCGGACACGCATCGAGGCACTTCCCGCACTGAGTGCACAAACGCCTTTTCCAGTAGATCTCGGGGCCGGGATCGATGGTCTCGGGATTATGGCACCAGCTGCAGTGCAGCGGACACCCCTTGAGGTAGACGTTTGTCCTGAATCCCGGCCCGTCATTTACACAAAAGCGGGCAATGTCTGTAACCAGGACCTTGTGCTCCACCTGCTCATCTCCTCTTCGAGTACGCCGTCGTACCGGTGGTACCAGCATCCAGATAGAGATCCTGCGTGATCTCGTTCATGTCCTGAACCTCTGCGAGACATTCAATTGCCTCTGCCAGTCTCCCGGTTCTCTCGGTACCGACAACAGGATCACACAGATCCATGAACTTGCTTCGAACCCGCTGCTTCTTGATTTCCAGGGAGGGTATCTCCTGGAGGATATCCGAAAATCCCGAATAGATGTTCCCGTCTGACGTCTTGATCTCCACCTTTGATTCCAGGGCCTTCATCTCCTCATCCAATGCAACCACGATCTTTTTCATGAGCTGACTTACCTGGGGATCGTTCACCTTCTCGTCGGTAAACGCCTGGGTGCCGGTTTCTTTCCTTACAAGTGCGTTTGCCACACAGTAGGGTATGCTGAATTTTCCCTCGGTGCCTGTTGACGGGTGAATGTTCCCGGCAGCATCGAGTGCCAGCTGTGAGGAATGGACGTTGATGGCCTGTATGGTTTCCAGCGGGATCCCCTGCTCGTTCACAACCGCCAGTGCCGCCTCGAGCGGTGAGTGCGTGGCATGGCACGATGCATGATACTTCTGGGTGAGATTCTGCACATCCCAGCCCATGCCGAGCAGGGATATTGCATCCTCGTTCACGCTCCCCTTGAGCACCTGGAAAAACCCCTGGGGACCCTCGAGAATGTCCTCTGCAGAGGTAAATCCATCCAGGGCGAGCAGAGCAGCCATGAGCCCTGACTGGGAAGACCTCCCCGCGTGGAAGGGTTTGCACATGGTCCCGAACACCCTCTTGAGGCCTGAAGACTGGGTTGCCCCGATGCCGAGTGCATTGACACAGCTGTCTTCATCGAGCCTGAGAAGACGGGCACACCCTGCAGCCGAGGCAAGGTGACCGAGCGTTGAGGTGGCGTGCCATCCGGCCATGTAGTGATCCAGGCTGGCACATGCACCTATGGCACCTCCCACCTGGAGTCCGATGAGGTAAGCGGAGAGAAAATCCCGCCCCGTCTCTGATCTCCACTCGGAGAGTGCAAGGAGCGCAGGAAAGAGGGTGACTGAAGGATGTCCGAGGAAGGATACGAGGGTATCGTCGTAATCAAGGGCATGGGAGGCCGCCCCGTTGATGAGTGCGGCATGACTTACATTGTCTTTCATCCCATGCCCGATAACGGTCGCCTGCTCCCGGCCGCCCATCATGCGTGCGTATTCGATGAGCTTAATGACCAGCGGATCATCCTTTCCTGCCATGGTCACCGCGATCCAGTCCATAAAGGCAACGCGAGCATGTTCAAAGGCCCATTCGGGTATGTCCGATGTCCTGATCCCGGCTATGAACTGCCCGAGCTTTCGGGTCACCTGGTCTGTGGATTCGGCCACATCATTTCTCCTTGGTTTTCATCCCCCGGTACAGGGGAAACTGACCGAGCAGTTCCTCCACCGTGGAGTACGGATCCGCCCTGTGGCTCAGCACCTGTTCGAAAGCCTCTTCGAACCGTCCGTTCCCGCTCAGCTCTTCCCGGACGAGATAAAACACCTCTCTCTCCAGAAGGCTCAGGATCTCTTCCTTTACGTGATTCCTGTTTCCCTTCGTGGCTTCCTTCACCTGGTCCGCATATGCAATGAGGTTCGCCACGAGAGCATCGAGGCCTTCTTTGGTTTCGGCCGAGGTCTTCATGATGGGCGGGCGCGGTCTTCCATTGTGGGTGCACAGATCGAGCATGCCGGTGATATCGGCGACGATCTCATCGGCGCCTCCGAGGTCTGCCTTGTTGACGATAAACAGGTCCGCTATCTCCATGATCCCTGCCTTGATTGCCTGAATCCCGTCTCCCTGCCCGGGGATGCACACCACCATGACAAAGTCCGAGACCCTGACCACATCGATCTCGTCCTGGCCGGCACCCACGGTTTCGATGAGGACGATGTCCTTTCCCGCGGCATCGAGAATGCGGACCACGTCCCTGGCTGCCTGGCAGAGTCCTCCCAGGACCCCCCTGGTCGCCATTGACCGGATAAAGATATCCGTTTTCATGCAGATGTTGCGCATCCGCAGGCGGTCTCCCAGCAGGGCACCGCCGGAGAACGGACTCGACGGATCGACTGCTATGATCCCGAGGGAATACCCCCGATCGTGCAACCTCAGCGCGATCTCGTTGGTGAGGGTGCTCTTGCCGGCGCCGGGTGACCCCGTGATCCCGAACACACAGGCAGATCCGGTATCCCCATAGATAGCCTGCATGACCTCTTTCCAGCCCGGCCCCCTGTTTTCCACGAGGGTGATCGTACGGGCGATCGCCCGGGTATCACCCCTCTTCAGGGCCTCGATCATCTCCGATACGTCCCACGGCATGAGCTGTACTCGTCTCCTAGATTTTTATTGGCTGCGCCTCTCCGAAGACCTGGCGCAACACGTCAGAGATCTCCTGGAGGGTGGCTTCGTTTTCAACACATTCGATGATGTCGGGCATGAGGTTGTACGAATCGTCGCGTGCGTGTTCACCCAGCGTCTTCAACGCTGTGGAAACCGCAGTGCCGTTCCGTTCACGCTTGAGCCGGGCTAGGCTCTTCTTCTGCCGGTCTTCAGCGGTCTTCATGAGTTCGGGGTCATAGGTTGCCTCGACGATGCGGTTGACCGACACCTCGATCTCATTGTCCGAGGTAAAGCAGTTGACCCCGACAATGAACTCCTTTAGCTGTTCGATGAGTTTCTGTTTCTCATAGGCACTCTTGGCAACACAGCGCGGCATGTAGCCGTTCTCGATAGCTGCGACAGCGCCGCCCATGTTCTCGATCTTTTCCATCTCGGCAAGCGCCGCTTCTTCGGTCTCATCGGTGAGCGACTCCATGAAATACGACCCTGCCCACGGATCATTCACATCAGCGACCTTTGCCTCGTAGATCATGATGCGGGTCGCATCGATCTGCAGCTGGGTTGCCTCCTGGGAGTGCCCCAGCCCCAGGGGTTCGTCAAAGGGGGGGAAGGCTCCGGGAATACCGCCGGACATCCCTGCGGCAATCCCCCCGATCACCGCGCGTGCAAGATTGTTCAGCGGCCGCTGCAGAGTCGTGCTCGAGCACCCGATATGTGCCGTGATAGGCTGACGGATCATCATGCTGCGGAGATCTTTTGCCCCGAAACGCTCCTTGAGTATCCTCGCCCATATCCTCCGTGCTGCGCGCTGCAGGGCGATCTCCTTATACATCTCCATGCTGCCGCCAAAGGCGTTGAACGTAATCCTCGGGGCAAAGGCGTCGATATCAAGCCCGCCTTTCAGACCGGCCTCGATATAGGCGATGCCGTTGGCAAAGGAGAATGCCAGGTCCTGAATATGGGTGGCCCCGGCCTCCCTGATGTGGTAGCCCCCGATACTGTTGACATTCAGGCGCGGCAGATGGTTCGTGCAGAATACGCAGATGTCCCTGAACAGACGCATGGACGGCCGTGGGGGATAGATATAAGTGCCCCGTGCAATAAATTCCTTGAGGATATCATTCTGGGGAGTGCCCTGTAATTTGTCGAGCGCTATGCCGCGCTTCTTCGCCAGCGTGGCATACATTGCGATGATTACCGCAGCAGGGGCATTGATGGTATAATTGGAAGGTACCTTGTCTATGTCGAGATCCCCGGTATATGCCTCATAAATCACCTGGAAATCCCTGAACGAATCTATGGCAACACCGACCCGTCCGACCTCTCCTTCTGCATAAGGACTGTCGGAATCATAGCCGCACTGGGTCGCCAGATCAAATGCAATATTGGGCCCGCCCTTTCTTCCCATGGACTGCATGCGCAGCAGATAATCCCGGTAGTCGGAAGCAGTGCCGAATCCTCCATATTTCCCGACCTTGCCGGCCCCGCCCCAATCAGGGCGATACCCTGTCTTTGCAGCATCTGCTGCAAAGGCCTTCCAGAAATCAAAGGGATTGTTTCCTGCTGTATATGGATACTCCCCCGGGAAACCCACCTTCTCCAGGAAATTTGAATTCTTGACATTCAGGGGTGAATAGAACCTGGTGGGGCTCTCGGCAAGATTGAACCTCTTTATGCGGGGACCAAGCACCTGTTCTTCCCACTGCCTGGCAGCTGTCTCTATTTTCTTTATATAACCATCTCTACCCATATTCCGCCCCTATGGCTTTTCGATTACCGGCTCTTCGTCCGGCGAGCACGGCAGGTGAGAACGGATGAAATCGCTGATATCCTTGATGGGAGTCCCGGCAGTGAAGATCTCGTCAACGCCCATATCTTTCAGGGCAGGGATATCTTCTTCCGGGATAATACCGCCTAAGAGAACGAGGATGTCATCCGCCTGCTGAGCGCCCAGACTATCAATCACCTTCCGGGTAAGTACCAGATGTGCCCCGGACAGGATTGAAAGCCCGAGCACATCCACGTCCTCCTGGATGGCAGCATTGACAATCTGCTCAGGCGTCTGCCGCAGACCGGTGTAGATGACCTCGAAACCTTCATCCCGCAATCCGTAGGCAACAATCCTGGCGCCGCGTTCATGTCCGTCAAGGCCGGGCTTTGATATGAGCACCCTGATCTTCTTGTTCTGATTCATGGGTTTCCACCCCCTAACATTTCAGCGTTGCTGTTAATAACACCACTATAATCAAGCTATTAATCCACAGCATGCATCCCCGGATAAGCCCTGAAGCCGAAGCAGAAGACAGATACAAAGCAGAATGAAAAATCATGGATGCGCTGCAGTGAATGAAATCTCATTACAACTGCATCTAAAATCATCAGGTATAAAGCAAGGTTGGTGCCAGGCGACAAAAGAGCTTGCAACTGTTTGATATCATGGTTTTATTAAGAAACTAATCAGCAGCAAACATATGATGTTGGTCATATATGCCCAATCGTGTTTCCGGGCATAATCGTATATCTTATTGAATTCAGTGAATAATAACACGCTTCGGGACTGCTTGTCCAATGTGGGCACAACCTGCCCACATTGTGTCACAATAATCCAAGACGTTTCATCTTTCTTGAAAGGGTTTTGCGTGAGATATTAAGCGCCTGGGCAGACTTGCTTTTGTTCCAGCGATATTTGTTCAAGGCCTCCATGATGATGGTCTTTTCCAGATTGCCGGTATGCTCCTGGAGATCGAAGGTACTCGAGGGGTCATCCCTTGATGGGATGGTGGCGGGCGGATCTCCCTGCTGTTTTCCTGTCAGGGTGAGAAAATCGATCGTACCGACGGAGAGATACCGCTGGATAACATTCTGCAGTTCCCTGACATTCCCCGGCCAGTCATAATTGATGAGGGCATTTATCATATGTCCCGGCAGCGACGGTATCATCTTGCCCGGTGAATATATGCGGAGAAAGTGTTCTAACAGCAGCGGGATGTCTTCCTTGCGCTTCCTAAGCGGCGGCAGGGTAATGGGAATGATATGTATGCGGTAAAAAAAGTCCTCCCGAAACAGCCCTCGCTTCGACAGGTCCATGAGATTCCTGTTAGTTGCGGCAATGATCCTGAAATCAGCATATTTGGCACAGTTACCTCCCACCGGGGAATACCCGCCTCCTTCGATGGACCGCAGCAGCTTTGCCTGAATATTCATCCCAACCTCTCCCACCTCATCAAGGAAGAGGGTACCGTTGTCAGCCATATCCAGGTACCCGGGCTTGTCACTCACGGCACCGGTGAAAGCACCCTTCTTGTATCCGAAAAATTCGCTCTCGATCAGAGTCTCCGGGATAGCTGCACAGTTCACCGGGACAAACGGCTTGGACGACCGGCTGCTCATCTCATGAATGGCCTGGGCCACCAGTTCCTTGCCGGTACCCGACTCGCCATAGATGATCACATTGGCATTGGTGGCGGACGAATTGAGAATCAGCTCATAGACCTCCTGTATGGAGGGACTCTTGCCGATAATATTGCCAAGGCGGTAGCGATCCTTGATGATGGAACTGCGAAGCGTGATATTCTCTTTCCTGAGGTGGGCGGCTTCTTCCTGCATGGAAATCTCTTTGAGTTTTGCCTCGGTAATGTCCCGTGTGGTCATCAGAACAGCAGGGTTTC
Organism: uncultured Bacteriovoracaceae bacterium; assembly: GCA_964422755.1. Taxonomy (GTDB): domain Bacteria; phylum Desulfobacterota; class Desulfomonilia; order UBA1062; family UBA1062; genus DSAD01. The sequence goes on from CAYRCP010000010.1 coordinate 19,129, forward strand.
CCTTCCAGCGGATGAACACCCCCCGCCCCTCCACCCATATTTCCTCATTGTGCCCTTTCAGCCAGCGGGCCTGAAAATAACGTTCCGTGGACTGGCCGTCCTCCACTGAAGAGATCAGTTCCTTGAAGTAGATCCCGAAATCCTTGTGAATATAGCTCATGATATCTTCACCCAGCAGCTGGTTCGGTTCTTCGCGGCCTAAAATCAGGGCAAAGGCCTTGTTTGCAAACAGTATCCGTGAAGAATACAGAAGAGCAACGCCCTCTGTCATCCACTGGGCAAAGATGCGGTAGAGTGTCTCGCTCTCCCGCAGACTGTCTTCCGCCTGTTTGCGTTTGCTGATATCTATGCCGATTCCCAGAAGATACGGGACAGAGTCAAGACCGGCACTGACCCCGGTAAACAGGTAGGGGATCAGACAGCCATCCTTGGTACGGATCACCGCCTCCACGGATCCTTCCCCGTGACAGAATGCCTTTTCAATGGCCTCTTTCACGAACGGCAGATACTCGGGTTCGAAGATCTCATAGATACCCGTCTTGTTGATATCATCATAGGTATACCCGGTGACTGTTTCCGCATTCTTGTTCCACATATAGAGGTTCAGATGGTCATCGATCACGTAGAAGATGCCGGGCAGACTCTTGATGAGCATCTCGAAAAAAGTATTCCTCTGTTGAAAATCGATCTGTTTCTCACATAAATTCTCAAGTTTATCTACACTTTTGATTTCATCTTCCATAACACGCTTCATGAAGGGAAAAGTCACCTCACACCTCCGGTTTCGGTCAATACAATCAAGTCCATTTAATTATATAATGTAATATTAATTTTATCCCAATAAATTGCAATTTATAAACGATAATAAAAATTACTGTCGACGTGGTATGCTGCCATTCATGTCCCTGTTGCCTGCATCATTCCATGCACGTATGCAGTGTCCAGCCATGATCAGCCTTTTTCCCTCTATACTCCCCCTCCTGACATCTTCATTGTTTCCCCTTTCACCTCATTTCTGCCTGGTATAGGTCCCCATCAGCTCACCCCGACCGAGGATATGCCCCTGCATGGCATTGAGGACCTTCTTTCTTGTGGCACTTCCGGGCTCAACGCTGACTGGTGTATCCAGGGCATAGATCCTGAAGAAGTAGCGATGTGTCCCTAAAGGCGGACACGGGCCGCTGTATCCGGATTTCTTGTATGATGACAGTCCCTGCCTGGCACTGCCGCCAATGAATTCCCCGTGCGGCATCCCCTCCGGGAGTATGGTTTCCTCCGGACCGATGCCGTACACGATCCAGTGTGTCCAGCAGGGAATGAGAAATCTGGGCATGGGAATATCAGGATCCTCCATCATAAGAACGATGCTCCTGGTTCCTGCCGGGACTCCACCCCAGCAGATCTCCGGCGATATATTCTCACCCTGGCACGTATGCTTCCGGGGGATCCGGTCCCCATTCTCGAATGAGGGGCTGTACACTTGAAGATCCATCCGTTTTCACCTCCTCGTTCTTTTTCATTACATGGGAATGTTCCCGTGCCGCTTGGGGTATCTCGGGGGCCTCTTCTTGGTTGACAGGAATTCCAGAGCCCTGATCAGAGTCCTGCGCGTTTCCTTCGGTTCGACAACATCGGTGATGAAGGGGTTGTAGGCAGCCTCCCGCATGGGATTGGCATACCGCTGTTCATACTCTGCAAGCAGCTGAGCGCGCATCTTGTCCGGCTCGGGCGATGACCGGATGGTATCCCCGAAAAACAGCTCCACGGCTGCCTTTGCCCCCATGACCCCGAGTTCTGTTATGGGCCAGTAGAACAGAAAATCCGTGCCCACCTGGGCGGGAATCACCCCCATGCCCAGGTTTCCGCCGCCATAGGCCTTGCGCATCACCAGGCCGATCCGGGGCACGGTGGACTCGCACAGGGCATAGAGGACCTTGGCCCCGTGACGGATGATGCCGCTGTGCTCCTGGTCTTTGCCGGGCAGATAGGCAGAGGTATCCACCAGCAGGACGATGGGGATGTTGAAGCAGTCACAGAAACGCATGAACCTGGTCTGCTTGTCCGAACTGTCTACCGTGAGGCTGCCGGCAAGAAAACACGGCTGGTTGGCGACAATCCCCACCACACGACCCCCCATGCGTGCAAAACCCACTACGATCTCCGGGGCGAACTCCGGCTTGATCTCAAAGAACCTTCCCGCATCCACGATGACGGCAATGGCCTTGCGAATATCATATGCCTTCGTGGCATCGGAGGGAACGATCCCGGTGAGTTCATCCGTAAAGCGTTCCGGGTCGTCTCCCATGCTCTCATATGACGGGATGGTATCGGCATTGTCCGGCAGATAACAAAGAAGCTCCCGAATGGCGTTGAGCAGGTCCTGTTCGCTCTTGTATCTCCGGTCCGCCACGCCCGAGATCTTGCAGTGGACCTCGGCACCGCCGAGTTCATCCTTGCTCAGGCGTTCCCCCATCACCACCTCCACGGTGCCGGGCCCGGTAATGAACATGTGGCTCTGCCCGTCCACCATGAAGATAAAGTCGGTCAGTGCGGGGGAATAGACCGAGATCCCGGCACAGCTCCCCATGATGGCCGATATCTGGGGGATAAGCCCTGAAGCCTGCGTGTTCGGATAGAACAGCGACCCACCGTGCTTCTCCATGGCCTCGCCGAACACGCTCTTCGAATTCATGTCCGGGATACGCGCGCCCGGGGAATCATGGAGCCCGATGAACGGCACGCCCATGTCAAGGGCCATCTCCACGGTACGGTACATCTTGAACCCGTGGACAGGGCCGATGGATCCGCCCTTGACCGTGGCATCCTGTGCATAAATACAGACTGTCCTGTCGTGTATCTTTCCAAATCCTGCAACAAGGCCGTCTGCGTGAAGTCCCTCCAGGTGCCCGATAATCAGGTTGGTCTCCACAAAACTTCCCTCATCCAGGAGATAATCCACCCGTTCCCGTGCAGTCAACCTGCCTCTGCTGTGGCGGCGGTCTATCTTGTCCTGCCCCCCTCCTTGGTACGCTGCGTCCCTGATCCGGCGCAGCTCATCGATACGCTTGTTGTACTTCTCGTCTGTTCTATTCTCTCCGGGCTTGGTTCCTTCATCGATCTTTCCCTTAGGTTTACCCCCAACACTCATTCCATGCTCCCCTTCCTGCATGATCCTCCAAAAGGCAGGACCACTGCAGACGAAACACTTCCTGCTTCAAACAACGACAGCCAGGACATCATTTTTCTTCACACTATCGCCGGTCCCAAAAAAGACATCCTGCAGCACACCCTTGATGGGACTTACAATGTAGTTTTCCATCTTCATAGCCTCCAGGATCAGCACTACATCGCCTTCATTGACTACACTACCTTTTTCCACCTCGTAGCGAATGATCATGCCGGGCATGGGGGCTGTAATGGGGGTACCGGCAGAGACAGCCTCGCCCGCTTGACAGGTGGCATGCAGCTGCATTGCAGAAGCGCTTTCTTGTGGATTGATCGGGGAAGGAGGAGAAAATACAGCGGCATCCTGTGAACAAAAGCCCCGGGAGAAGAGCTGCACCCCGGAGATCTGCTCGATATCGATCTTGTAAGAGTTGCCGTTTATGGACACGTTGAAGCTCTGAATGCCGCACCCCGGCGAAAAAACCGGCCCGCCTTGTTTTTCGTTGACCTTCCCGGACTGGGTTTCTTCCCTGTCGGAGCACGCCGCATGTATGTCTTCCTGTTTTTTCGGCACCAGGTCCTGCGGGATTTCCTCCACGCCGTATTTCCATTTCAGAAAGCGCATACCGGTCAACGGATAGAGAGCATAAATCAGGACATCCTCCATATCTCTCGCTAGGTCGGCAGTTTCTGCCCGGGCTTTCTCGAGCTCCGGTTCCAGCACATCCGCCGGCCGAACGGTTATCGGTGTCTGTCCCCGGGGATAATCCGAGAGTGCTTTCTTCTGCACCCCGGGATCAATGGGCGCCGGGGTCTGACCGTAAAGACCGTAGCAGAGGTCTTTCACCTGGGCGGTGATCATCTTGTAGCGTTCCTCAGTGGTGTCGAAGAGCACATTGTTCACGGTCTGAATACCTACGATCTGACTCGTAGGGGTTACCAACGGCACCTGTCCCAACTCCCGGCGCACTACAGGAAGCTGGGAGAATACCTCGTCGAGTCTGTCCAGGGCATCCATTTCCCTGAGCTGATTGATGAGGTTTGACAGCATTCCTCCCGGCGTCTGGTGCAGCAGCACGTTTATATCGATAATGGAGGTCCTTCCATCGAGGAGGTACCGGTAATTCGGCGATATCTTCTCGAAATACTCGGCGCACTTCGCAAGCTGCTTCAGGTCCAGGCAGGTGTCCCGGTCGGTGTACTTGAGCGTTGCCACCAGAGGTTCCACTGCCGGGTGTGATGTCCTGTAGGCCCACGGAGACAGGCAGGTATCGACGATATCGACCCCGGCCTCAACAGCCTTGAGCAGTGACATGTCCGCCATGCCCGAGGTAAAATGGCTGTGAAGGTGAATCGGAACAGAGACCGTCTCCTTGAGTGCCCTGATAAGGGCATAGGCATCGTAGGGGGCAATGAGCCCTGCCATATCTTTAATGCAGATAGTATCAGCCCCCATATCCTCCAGTTCTTTTGCCTTGCCCATATAGTACTCGAGGCTGTACACCTCGCCACCCATCCGTTCCCGGGTAAGAGAATAGCAGATCGATCCCTGGAAGTGTCTGCCGCGCTTTTTAATCACCCTGACCACGGTCTCGAAGTTTCTAAAATCATTGAGCGCATCAAAGACCCGGAAGATGTCTATGCCGTTTTCACAGGCGCGTTCCACAAACATCTTGGAAACATCGTCGGGATAATTCCGGTATCCCACCAGGTTCTGGCCTCGAAGCAGCATGGAAAACGGCGTCTTTGTTATATGCTTCTTCAGGATCCTGATGCGCTCCCACGGATCTTCTGCAAGGAAGCGGTGCATGGTATCGAAGGTGGCACCACCCCAGACCTCCATGGAATAAAAACCCACCCTGTCCATTTCCTGGGCTATGGGAATGAAATCCTCTGTTCTGACGCGGGTGGCAAAGATCGACTGATGTCCGTCCCGCAAGGTCAGGTCCTGGATCTTGACCGGATTCTTTATGGCTTTCGGCGGATGGTCCATTACCCCGGCAAAAAGTGTGCCGTGTCGAGTCTTCTTCATTCTGATTCCCTCCTTGTGTTCAATAACATCCGTGAAAAGGGATAGCTGATGATGGCCTCTGAGAAAGCGGCATGTTATGTACTATCTCTACGCTGAGCCTCTCTCTTCTTCGGGGAGGCAAGGCTTTTCAGACACCATCCAACATCATCGCAATGAGATACTGCAAGGCCCCGGTCAAAAGAGCTGCCGGCCCATCCAACCCTAAGCAATTATAATGCCATGCGACTATATCAATCAGTCATATCATCCAGTTACAGCATTGATCCCTTAAGATGCACTGAAAATTCATGCCGGTAAAACCGTCCGGGAGACACATCTGTCCCAACTCCGGGACACAATAAGGGCATAACCTCCTGTATTTTCGATTTAATCCTAATAAAACTACGCTGACCCGCTTTGGGTCACAATGACCCACTTCCCGGCAGGAGTGATCAGGCAGTTCCGCTCATCTCACAGATCATCTCTCCTGACTGGAAAGAAAAACGTCTCGGGTCAGGAAAATGATCGTCTGATTCCAGGGCATTGTTCTGACCCACTCTGGGCACGGTTGACACAACAGGCTCTTTTTTACCGTGAAGAATAATTTACTTCTTATTTCCATTGTGTTATGTAAAAAAAACCATTGACGGACTGTGCACATCTGTCCCATTCCGCTGTTTCAGCCACACTGCCCGTATATAAATTTACTATATTTTTCAGTCAGTTATATATCTTTCCAACTCTGGCATCCTCTTTGCTCAACACAGGGGGCTACACCTTTATTCATTCAGTTTAAGCGTTCGTGGATTGGCTTTTTCATAAAAAGCGAGATGTCGGAAAACCGGCATGAGAAAAGGAGGTTAAAATGGGATATGCACTGAGGAACAAGGTCCTGCGGGATGAAACCTGCATCAAATCTCTGGGGCGAATAGCTGATAAACGAACGGTACGCGAAGGATTGAAGATTTGTCTGGAGCGTGCCCGGATCATGACTGACGTATTCAAGAAGACCGAGGGTGAACCCATGTGTATCCGGCGGGCAAAGGGGCTGGCTGCGGTGCTTGACCGCATGACTCTGTTCACCCGGGAAGGCGAGCTCATTGTGGGGTGCTACGCCAGTTCGGACAAGGGCCTTCCCACCTACCCGGAGCTCTACTGGCGATGGATCGAGAAGGCGGTGAAGAACCTGCCGGACTATTCGGCCATGCTCTCGGACGAAGAGAAGCAGGAGCTGCTAAAGATCCATGAATACTGGAAACCGTTGAGCATACACGGCAGGGAGCGAGATTATATCCCGAAAGGCAGATCCTGGAGGATCGGCGATTTTGTCAGCGGAGGATGGATGTGGCAGTGGGAGATTTCCACCCCCAACTACGAGAAGATCCTCTCGAAAGGTTTGAACGGCATCGTCGAAGAGATCGAGGACAGGCTGCAACAGGTACTCGCCGATATTTCGCTGCCCACCGGGCAGCGTATGAAGATGATCGACGAGCTTCAGGCCATGAAGATCGCAACAGGGGCAGTAGCCCGCTGGGGCCTGCGCTTTGCAGGCATGCTCGAAGAGCACAAACAGACCGTGGACGATCCGGTACGTCGTGCAGAGCTTGAAAAGATGATCCAGGTGTGCCGGCAGGTCCCGGCCAAGCCGGCCAGAACCCTGCATGAGGCCCTGCAATGTTTTATCTTCATCACCTTTATCATCAACTATATCGACCAACCCCAGGTGGGCAACGGTGTCCGCTTTGACAAGGTATTTGCCCCGTTTCTGGAAGCAGACATCAGGGAAAAGAGGCTCACCCGCAAACAGGCAAAAGAACTCGTGGAGGCGGTATGGGTCAAGATGCAGGAGGGAGGTTATGTACAGCCTCCCCAGTGGGTGAATAACGGTGGCGGCGGCCTCGGGTTCCAGACCATCACCCTGGGGGGCACGGATGAGAATGGGCAGGACATCACCAGTGATATGACGCTCATGGCGCTGGAGGTGACCGGGGAGCTCCAGACCATTGCCCCGCAGATCGCGGTCCGCATCCATGACGAAACCCCGAAAAAGCTCTACCATGGAATCTTCAAATGTGTTCGTTCCGGCTGCTCCCAACCGGCCCTGTTCAATGACAAGGTCAATATCCCCCGCCTTGTCGAGATCGGGTGTCCGCAGCAGGAAGCCCGGCTCTATTCCATCAACAATTGCATGCAGCCCGTGATACCCGGCAGGAATATCCACTACCGGGCAGGACACAGCGGCGGTCTGGTCCTTCCCATGTGTCTTACACTCGCCCTGTCCGAGGGAAAGCTGGATATGGCCAGCGGAAAGCTCGACGGCAAACAGGTTGGCTATCCAACAGACCCCATCTCCAAATTCAGGACCTTTGATGATGTCTGGAATGCCTTCACAAGACAGGTGGAATTCGCTGCCGAGACAATCGGCATGATCGCGAACATCGCCGATGTGCTCATGAAGGAATATGTCCCGCGGCCTTTCCTCTCCGCCATCCTGGACGGAAACATCGAGAAAGCCTGCGATATGCGTGACTGGGAATACCTCGGCCTCAGGCACCATCTGGTATTCGGCTGCAACAATGCAGCTGATGGACTTGCCGCCATCAAAAAACTGGTCTTTGAGGAAAAGAAACTCTCCCTGGAAGACTTTGTAGGGGCCATGGAAAACAATTATGGAAACGGATACGAACACATCCATGCAATGATCGAACAGAAAGTACCCAAGTTCGGCAATGACAACGACTATGTGGATTCCATCAGCAGAGACATCATGGAAAAGGTAAGGCAGGAGTGCAACAACTGGACCGATATCTACGGCAATCCGTTCGTTCTCGACGGCACCACGGCATCGGCCCCGATCGGTGCCGGCATGCTGCTGCCGGCCTCCTGCGATGCACGCAAGGCCGGCGAACCCTTCCACGACGGCAGCATCTCACCGGTCCAGGGAAAAGACACGGCAGGTCCCACGTCAACAGTCCGTTCGGTGTCCAAGATCGATCCGCTGAGAACCGGGAACCTGCTGTTGAACCAGAAATTCATGCCCGTGTTCTTCGATCCGCCCAACTACGACATAATGGAGGGCTATGTGAAGACCCTGCGGGACATGATGATCCACCATGTCCAGTTCAACTGCGTGGATCGCGACACCCTTGCCCGGGCTCAACAAAAACCCCAGGACTATCAGAACCTCATCGTTCGTGTGGCTGGATATTCGGCATACTTCGTGGACCTGGACAACCGTATGCAGGACGAGATCATCAAGCGGACCGAGCAGACGTTCTGAGATGAGAATGCTCGGGGAGGGATGTGCGGACTGACATATATTAACGATAGAGGGCATCCCACCCCAGGAGATCCCCTCTTTTGGGTTCCATGTCCTCATGCCGGAGGCAGGTAACGAAACAGGAGAGCTTATGCAGTTACCGCAGACATCATCACTTAAGGAGAAGATCGGCACCATCTTCAACGTCCAGTACTTCAGCATCCATGACGGCCCGGGCATCCGGACCACCTTGTTCCTCAAGGGTTGTCACCTGCACTGTCCCTGGTGCTCCAACCCGGAATCGTTGTGCGCTTCAGTCCAGATCAGGATTGTCCCGGAGAGATGCCGGACCTGCTTGAGGTGCCTTGAGGTATGTGATCAAGGGGCACTGAATCTGATTGATGGCAGGATTGCTCTGGATTATTCGAAGTGCAGCCAGTGCATGGCATGCGCTGCCGTGTGCACAAACGGCGGTATCACCAGTATCGGCGAGACCCTTTCTCCCGAGGAAACAAAGGCATTGTTAATGAAAGACAAGGCCTTTTATGACCATACCGGGGGCGGAGTGACCATCTCGGGCGGGGAACCGCTGCTACAGCATGAATTCCTCACCCCTCTCATCCTGGGGCTCCATAAAGAGGGAATCCACATTGCGCTCGACACCACGGGCTATGCCCCATGGGAGGTCTTTGAAGGAGTCCTGTCATGCGTCGACCTTCTGCTCTTTGATGTGAAACACCTCGATGCAGGCAAACACCGTAAGGTCACAGGAGTCGACAACACCCTGATCCTGGATAACCTTATGCGCTGCTCCGGCCTGTGCGAGATCTGGATACGAATACCGCTCATCCCGGGATTCAACGATGATGTCGGCTTCACCGATGCCGTAGTGGAGCTTGCACACAGCATAGGAGCTGCACGGTGCTGTTTCCTGCCGTTTCACCGGTGGGGCGAGCACAAGTATGAAAGGCTGGGACTGGCGAATCCCTATACGCAGTACCGTGAATTCACCCCCCGGGAGCTTGACCGGTTCAGGAACCGCTATCATGCCGTGCAGGATCTTGTGTTCTTCGAAACCTTCTAAGATCCGGTGCAGGAGCTGCCGGGATGCTTGCTCTCCGACCTCTGCCTCAGACAGCACTGCCCCCTGTTCGCTTCTCCATGACATGCACGAGCGTAGACAGGGAAAGCGTGATGGCCAGATAGATCGCAGCGACGGTGAACCATATCTCGAAGACCAGGAAGGTCTCGGCAACGATTGCCTGGCCCTGCATGGTCAGATCATAGATCGCGATGGTGCTCACCAGGGCGGAATCCTTGATCAGTGAAATCGCCTGACCCGTCAGCGGCGGCAGTATCTGCCGGATCGCCTGGGGCAGGATCACAAAGCGGTACACCTCATAGGAGTTGAGCCCGGAACTGTATGCAGCCTCCCACTGCGCTTTCGGTATGGAAACAATCCCGGACCTTATAATCTCGGAAATATATGCCCCTTCAAAAAGGCTCAAGGCCAATACCGCCGAGGTAAATGCCGTGATCTCGAAAATGGGGGACAGCACAAAGTATATGAGAAAGAGCTGGATTAAAAGCGGTGTATTCCTGATAAGTTCGAGATATGCGCGCGCCATGGCTTTTGCCGCAAAGGAAGAAGACATCCTCAGCAGGGCTGCAACCAGCCCGAAGGTAAAGGCAAGGACAAGACCGACGCCGGTTATTTTGAATGTCACGAGCAGACCATCGAGGAGCGGACCTGCAAGAAAGCCTTTGTCCGTGATCGTAAACAGGTATCGGGGCACCCGGTACCACTGCCAGTTATACCCCAGGGTCTTTGTCCCCTGAACGATGAGATAGATAAGCAGCAGGGCAAAAAACACGAATTTGCCTGCATCGATAATGACACGCGAGGGCGAAAACACTTTCAGTTTACGAATAACGCCACCACCTTGAGTCTGCATTGACGCATGTATCCTCTTCAAGCTCTTGATTTCTCTACCAGCAGATCTCTCTTCTTCTCAAAAACCAACCTCTGTTCCCAACCATGACATGGGATAAATACTATCAAACAGGCATATCACATTACAACATCTGCAGGCCGGGTTACGAGCACAACGAGTTACCTGGCAAGACATTCACCATCTTCATAATAACAGCACAATGTCCGTTCTCTACCGTTGTTGTCAGGCAGTTCATCCGCCTTCGGCGAATTCACAGCCTTACCGACTGCAGCCTTATCCACCTTGTTTCTCACACCCCTGCGCGAGCAAACGCTGCACCCACAATATCCCGAGCTTCTTCCTGCACCTTTTTCAGGTGTTCCTGTCCTTTAAAACTTTCTGCATAGATCTTGTACACATCTTCTGTCCCGGAGGGCCGAGCCGCAAACCATCCGTTTGTCGTGACCACCTTGAGCCCGCCAATAGGGGCGGCATTGCCGGGAGCACGGGTAAATGTGCCGGTTATCTGCTCCCCTGCCAGTGTCGTCAGCTCCATTCCTTCGGCAGACAGATTCTTCAAAACAGCCTTCTGCTCGGGTGTTGCCGCTGCATCGATGCGCTCATATAACGGAGAACCGAACATATCCTCGATTTCGGCATAGTGCACACCCGGGTCCATGTCCGTGTTGGCCGTTATCTCTGCTGCGAGGAGATCCATGATTATGCCGTCCTTGTCCGTGGTCCAGGCTGTTCCGTCTGTGCGCAAAAACGATGCCCCGGCACTTTCCTCTCCGCCAAAGCCGTAGCTGCCGTCCATAAGGCCTTCTACAAACCACTTGAAGCCCACAGGGACCTCAGCAAGCCTCCTCTTCAAGTACCGGGCAATCCTGTCTATCATGGAAGAACTCACCAGGGTCTTGCCGATGGCGGCATCCCCCCTCCAGCCGAGCCTGTGGGAAAAAAGGTAATAGATGGCAACGCCAAGATAGTGGTTCGGGTTCATGAGCCCTGCACTTTTGGTAACGATTCCATGGCGGTCAAAGTCGGGATCGTTCCCAAAGGCGATGTCATACTTGTCCTTGAGCCCGATCAGTCCTGCCATGGCAAACGGAGAAGAGCAGTCCATCCTGATTTTGCCGTCCTTATCGACCCTCATGAAACTGAATGTAGGGTCATAAAAGGCATTCATTACATCGATGTTGAGGCCGTAGACCTCTGCAATCACCTCCCAGAAGGCAAAGCCCGATCCACCCAGTGCATCTGCCCCTATCGAGATGCCGGAAGAAGCGATGGCATCCATGTCGATGACATGGGCCAGGTCTTTCACGTACGGCACGACATAGTCATGTTCATGCGTGGTAGAGGCCATGACCGCTCTTTCATAGGGGATCCTGCGCACGTTCCGGTTGTTAGAAGCGAGCAACTCATTCGCCTTTTGCGCGATCCAGTCCGTAATATCCGTATCCGCCGGTCCACCCTGAGGAGGATTGTACTTGAACCCGCCGTCTTCAGGCGGATTGTGGGAAGGGGTCACCACGATCCCGTCTGCCAGGCCGGAATTTTTTCCACGGTTGAAGGTGATGATGGCATGCGATATCACCGGGGTCGGAGTATAGCCGTCATCCGCCTGGATCATCACATCGACATTGTTTGCGGCGAGCACCTCAAGGGCGGTTTTTAAGGCAGGGGCTGAGAGCGCATGGGTATCCTTGCCCAGAAACAGCGGACCGCTTATGCCTTTTGCCTGTCTGAGCAGGCAGATGGCCTGTGTGGTTGCCAGGATGTGATCTTCATTGAAGCTGTTTTTCAAAGAACAACCCCGATGCCCCGATGTCCCGAAGGATACACGCTCGGCTGCGTTCGATACATCCGGATGATTTGTGTAATAAGCATCGAGAAGTGCGGAGACATCGATAAGCATCTCCTTTGGGGCGGGTTTGCCTGCAAGATGGTGAATAGACATTTGTTAATCCTCCTTGTCACTACGGCCACATTCCATGCTGCAATCAGATACCTTTAAACCGTATCTAACATCATATACTACCCAATTATTGTCCCGGGGTAAATGGTTTTAGGGACAGAAAACAGAATGAGGCACAGGATCTCAGGCAGGACGAGCAAGTAAGATCGAGAACCGAGGCAGAAGGCAGAACAGGACGTGGGGAGCATGATCCCAGGCAGAAGTAAAAAAAACGAGAATTGCAACTACCTGGATTGGCTTCCTCCTGGCGAAGGGCTACACAAAAAAAACAACTGTGGGAGCACCTTCAGGTGCGATCTGCTTTGAATCACGGCTCAAGCAACTCACACAGAGATATTTCAAGATTTCTTATTTTAAAATTCGAAATGTTTTAATCTTCTACCTTCCTTGTCGGGCGACTTGTCAGGCGTAGTCGAAGACGAAGCCTGAAGTCAAAAGCGAAGCCTGACGTGTCAGGCGCAGTTGTGAACGAAGTCTGAAGCTGAAAGCGAAGCCAGGTGGCCCTCTGTGCCTCTGTACCATTCTTCTTCTCACTTTGTGCCTTTGTGCCTTTGTCCCTTTCTTCTTCCCCCTTTGGCCCTCTGGCCCTTTGCACCTTTGGACCTTTATTCCCCCCTTGACACCTAATAGACGACTGGTCTATTATCAACCATGGAAGGCTGAACAGTATGGGAAAAACCTGCACAAAAGATATGATACTTTTCAAAGGCGCCCAGCTCATCCATGAAAAGGGATTCAACAACACCGGCCTGCAGGAAATACTGCGTGAG
>CAYRCP010000011.1:0-31060 GCA_964422755.1 uncultured Bacteriovoracaceae bacterium
GGGATAGCGCCGGGCCATTTCTTCAAGCTGCATATAGGAAAGAATTTCTCTCACGCTTTTTTCGATGTCCTGCGAACTTTCGCGTTTTACCTTGAGGCCGAATGCAATGTTATCGAATACCGTCATATGCGGCCACAGGGCGTAGCTCTGGAAAACGAGCCCCACATCTCTTTGGCGTGCCGGAACGAACACCCCTTTTGTGCTGGAGAAGACGAGCCGGTCCCTGATATAGATCTCTCCGTGCGTGGGGATTTCCAGTCCCGCAATCATCCTGAGTATGGTTGTCTTGCCGCAGCCCGAGGGACCGAGCAGGATGAGAAAATCTTTTTCGGCAATGGAAAAAGACACATTATCCACAGCCACTACATTCCCGAAATTTTTTGTCAGATTTTTAACCTTGATGATGTGATCAGCCATTATGTTCACTGCACCTTTTATTCATATAGAGCCTTTCTTGCCGAGTCTCCTGGAAAACAATTCTCCAAATACGACGATCACGATGATCAATACGCTTATGGCGCTTGAAAACTGCGAATATCCCTGCTCCTGGTACCTGAAGGTCATGGTTGTCAGTGTCCTGGTCTGAGGGGTCACGAGGAGAATGATCAGGGAGAGTTCCCTCATGACGGTGATAAAGACGAGGACAAAACCGGAAATGGCCCCCTGGATAGAAAGCGGAAGGATAATCTTCCTGAAGCGCATCGACCACCGCGCGCCAAGGGTTTCCGATGCCTCTTCCAGCTCACTGCCGATCTGCAGCATGGAGGTGATCCCGGCCCTGCCGGTAAAGGGAAGGTTTTTAGCAATACACACCAGGGCAACGAGGAAGAAAGTGCCGTACAATGCCGGAATGGGCCCGATGTTGTGGGAAAACAGGGCAAGATACAGGGCACCAAAGGCAATTCCGGGTACGAGGTAGGGGAGAAAAGACATCTGCTCAACGGCATAGGCCAGTTTGGTGTTTCTTCCCCGAACAACGGCATACCCGATAAAGATACCGATAAAACCTGCAAGTCCTGAGGCGAAAAGCGCCAGTTTGATGCTGTTCCACGCAGCCCCGAGTATTGCCGGGTTCCGCAATATGCCGGCTTCGCCTTCGGCAAATGCCGTGTTTGCCTTGCCGATCCAGAACAGCCACGTCAGATGTTTGAAGGAATAGTCGTCTGGGTAGAGCGTGAGTGTCTGCCAGACGATAAGCACAAAGGGCAGTGCAACCGAGACGATAAACAGCAGGACAATCATGCAGACAAGAGGATTGCGCAGTTTTCCCAGAGGGGTTTCGGTTACCCTGAACCCTTTGCCCCCAATGGTAACGTAGCTTTTGCTCTTCCCGATCATCTTCTGGTTTACGTATATGATCACCGAAGAAATGGCGATCAGCACAAATGCCATGATGTAGCCAACCGAGGGAACCCGGTTTATGATGTTCGAATAAATCTGGGTGGAAAGGGTGTAATACCGCACCGGAGTACCGAGAAAATACGGGGTTCCGAAGGTCCCGAGCACCCGTGAAAAGGTCAAAATAAAGCTGGACAGCAGTGCCGGCAGGACCAGCGGGAAGGTGATGCGTCTGAGGATGTGGGTCCTGGACGCACCCAGGATTTCCCCGGACTCCTCGAGGCGTGAGTCGATACTGGTGAGCGCCGCGGATACGAGGAGAAAGGTAAAGGGGAAGTAATGGATGGAGAGCGTTACCACGATGGGAAGATAGCCATACGAGAGCCAGTCCGGTGGGGCGACGCCTGTGAGATATTGGAAGACCCCGGCAGCTCCTCCAATGCGATCGTTTTTGAAGAGATTGAGCCAGGCCAGGGCATGGATGTAGGACGGAATGACATAGGGAAGAACCGCCACAGTCGCTATGGTTTTTTTGAACGGAAGATTCGTTCTGGAAACCAGCCATGCCAGCAAAGAACCAATGAACATTGCGCAGGCAGATACGCTCAGAGAAGTTGAGATCGAATTGAACAGCGGGCGCAGGAGGATGTTTTGTGTCAGCGGGCTGATAAATACCCGTTTCCAGTGAAAGAGGGTAAATTCTCCGGGCTGTGCGCTCCTGGACAGGCGTGTATCGGCAAACTGCCACACAAAAGAGTCGCCTATCATCTTGGCAAAGGGAATTATTACGATGAACAGGAGAATTACCAGCAGGATAAGTGAGATCACGATATGGGGACGACGGAGATAATTTTTCAGCCTGCTGAATTGATAAAATGATCCGGGTTTTTTCATGGTTACCGCGATTTTTTAATGCATTTCTTTTACCCGTGGAAACAAACTACTGCCGATTCGATCTGCAGATCCCCGGGGGATGAGAGTATCCCATCTCCCGGGGAGATTGATTGTTTTATTTGAGATGTGCCACCCAGAAATCGAGCACCTTCTGCCCGTTGTTCCAGACATAGTTGGGGTCGGACTTCCAGAGCTTGAGGTCTGACAGGCTCTTGGAACCCTTGGGGGCTGGTACATCCTTTCTTACGGGGAAATTGCCCAGGACAAAATACGGAGAATAGCCTTGTCCGCCCTTTTCATCTCCCATCATCCAGCGAATAAGAAGCTTTGCGGCATTGGGGTTTTTCGCCTTGTTCACGATGCCGACAACCACATCCGTGGTAATGCCCATCACCGGTGAGATATCGGTCATGATATCGAATTTAAGATTTGGATTCTTCTCCTTGTCCCTGAGCCGTGAATATGCCGTAAATCCCACTGGAGGATTTGCCTGGTCGGAAAGACCTACCGATTTGGCCACGCTGTTGGTAGACCCCAGGATGATGACATCATTGTTCAGCAGCCTGAGGATCCATTCATAGCCGGCATTTTCCACACCCGAACTCAGAGTGATTTTTTCACCGAACACCTTATTGTATTCCATCGCCATCTCGTCTGCATGCTGCACTATGGTCGCCAGAACCTCGACAAATTCCGATAGTTTCTGCGGATCGGGAAAGATGACGCGCCCTTTCCACT
This sequence comes from uncultured Bacteriovoracaceae bacterium, assembly GCA_964422755.1. Taxonomy (GTDB): domain Bacteria; phylum Desulfobacterota; class Desulfomonilia; order UBA1062; family UBA1062; genus DSAD01. The sequence goes on from CAYRCP010000011.1 coordinate 2,971, forward strand.
GAGGGGTTGTCAGTTCCCACAGTGATTTTATGGGGGGAGCACTCATCGTTTCATTGTTGTAGATCAGTGCATCGACGCTTGCATGATGGACGAGAAGGGGCTCCCTGTATTCGGGAGGGATAAGGTCTTCCAGGTCGCCGGGAACATAGTTGGTGACGAGTTTTCTGTTGTACAGTTCGTTGATGACCGTGGATGGGTCCTTCAGAAAGATGACATCGGCAACATAATTTTTTGCGGCCTGTTCGGCCAAAATTTTTGTCACGATCTCGGGGGAATCTATGTCAAACCCTTTTACCTTGACGCCGGGATATTTCTCCTCAAATGTTTTCCCGAATTTAAAGACACGTGAGGAATAGGAATAGATATTTACTTCACCTTCCTTTTTTGCCGCCTCATAAAGAGCTTCTTCATCAAAAGGCCCGGCGGAAACACTGCTGAAGGAAAAGCACAGAACCAGGGACACAAGACTTAAGACCGACACTACCTTTCTCATGGTTACCCTCCTTTCGTTACATAATTTATTATATGTACAAAAGTTACATGGTATGCCGAAAAAGGCATATCTTTGAAACTAGATCTTGAACAACTAATTATTTTTTCTAATATATCGGGAATCAATGGAGGTGTCAATCGGAAACGCTGGTTGAACTGGCACGACTGCTGTTGTTTTTGATCCATTATTATACATAGTGTCCAATGAATCGAGCCTTAATGGAGACGAGAAGATAGTTTCAGGAAGGGTGCGGACAGGATAAGGTCTCCAACGCCGGCAGCTTTACCAGTCACAACCCTTGTGGAACTTTTCAGTATCCGGGTTGTGCGGGTTGCCGTGGTCATCAAAACAGGCAGGTGTCAGGCTGGCATTTCCCTCATATGGCTTCAGGTAGGCATCGAGGTTTTTCACTGCCTCTTTCAGCGAGTCATAGGGGCCATATTTTGTCGTGCATGCACAAAAGGTATCAGCACTGAGTTTGTGCCCGTACCAGTATTTTCCTTCAACCTTGATGAGGCTCATCCCAAAGGTGTCGCCTGCAAGCTCGAGTATGTCGGTGTTTGGTCTATACATTTCGGGTTCTCCTCATTGATCTTCAGGGATATAGTGTAGCGAAAGTCGGGGTAAGATACAAGAATCAAGATGGAAAGAGGGCGCCCCGATGTCCTGCCTGTCTTTTCCTCCTGACCCGTACGTGTTTGTCAGGAGGTCTTGTGTGAATCCATTTAACAAAATTTACTATATCCGGATGCGTGAGCAGTTGTTCCACGGTGCTGTAGTTCTGCTCCAGTTCCTTCTCGGAAAGCATGGCATGGACGAAACGATGGCAGGATGAACACAGGAAAACGACCTCTTCACCGGCAGAGGTATTCCTGGCAGCCTTTCTTCTCTTTGCCTTTTTATATCTGGTTCGCGGCACAAGATGATGCCGGGTAACATCCTGCACGATTCTCTTGCACAGGCTGCATGAAGTTCTTTGACGCGAAGGTTTCATCGTCGCCGGGCTCCCGGGTTGCTCATCTCAGTCATCTTCATCTGTCCTAACCATTCGTATGGTTATCATCCGTATCCTGTATAAAAAATAATCTGATCTCTTGTTGCTGCAACTTCCGGTTGAAGAATCATGCTGACACAGACACGATAATACCATAATATGGCAGTGTTCCATTCAGCCGGACAGATTCAATCCGTCTCCGCCTGCGGTCCTGCCGGACATGTCAGGATTCGGAGATGCTGCACCATGACAAGACGCCCGATGGTCTGGTTAAGAGAGGAGGTGTTAAGTCATGACCGGATTTACCTATACGATAGACGATGGTGTTGTCCTTCTTACCATGAACAGTGGAGAGAACCGTTTCAATCCGGACTTTCTTCGTGATCTCAATGACGTGCTGGACAGCATCGAGGCTGAGGATGCGCGGGTACTGGCAGTGACCTCGGCGCACCCGCAGATTTTTTCCAACGGGATCGATCTTGACTGGGTGCTGCCGGTGCTGAGTGCGTCCGATACCAAGAGTTTTTACGCCTATCTTTCCGACATGAACGCATTGATGAAACGTCTCATCTTCTTCCCTATGCCCACCATCGCTGCCATCAACGGTCATGCCTTTGCCGGTGGTGCGGTGCTGTGCTGCTGCTTCGATTTCAGGTTCATGCGGTCTGATCGCGGCTATTTCTGCCTGCCCGAGGTTGATCTGGGCGTACCCTTTCTGCCCGGCATGATCGCGGTTTTGAAAAAGGCCATGCCGGTCTCCACGCTGGAAGAACTGCAGTATACCGGCAAACGTCTTACTGCCGGGGAATGTGTCTCGCGCGGCATCGTTCACACGGCCTGTTCCCATGAGACCCTTATGGATGAGACTAGTGCCTTTGCCAGGACGCTCAAAAAACGCCGGGAGGTGATCGCCGAGATGAAACTGGTCATGTATCCGGAGGTGATCCATGCCATCGATGTCGAGGATCCAAAGAAGATCGAGGCCGGCTGGCACAGATGGTTTCTCAACGCTGTGGGGGGTAGGGGGATTTGACGGGGTTGCTGCGATTCCATAGCATTTGACAATATCGAGCAACTCTCTATTATTTTAAAGGTATACCAATGCCGGGGGTGTATTTTTCCCTTGAGGTAAAACGGTTCAGGGGGAGCCCCGGCGAATTTGAGCGCTGATATGATTCGGCTGAGGAGGGTAGCTCGTTTGCGGCGCATGAATTTCATGCCGGATTGGGAGTAAGGGAGATGTCAGACATAGTCCTGGTTTATCCGTATACATATAGGCATGCCCGCGATACGATGCTGTTTCATCCCCTTGGCGTTGCACAATTAAGCGCACTGCTGCGGCAGGCCCAATTGGACACCTCGGTTATGGATTATACCTTCCGTGATGACGATGAGGTCATGGATGAACTGGTGGAGGCGTGCCCGAAAGTGGTGGGCATCTATGTCATGCTTACCATGGTCGACAAAGCCCGCAGTCTTGCAAAAAATATCCGCAGGCTTCTTCCCCGGGCCCTCCTTGTCTGTGGCGGACCCATGCCGACCCTGAGACCTGAACAATTTTCCCCGGTCTTCGACCTTGTCTTTCAAGGCGAGGCAATCGATTCTTTTCCCCGCTTTTGCAGAGACTATATGGAATCCGAGACCTGCATGAATCTGAAAGAACAGTATAAGCACTATCCGGGGATTTTCTTTCAGGACCACACCGACGGCACGATCTTCCAGACATCTCCGGAATCAAGCAGTGAAGAAGGGTTGAACGCTCTGCCCATACCGGATCGCAGCGATTATAATCATGCCCGGTATCAACAGTTCTGGCAGGAACGCGAGGGTTTCTCTCCAGCCGGAATCATGACCTCTTACGGGTGTCCCTATAGCTGTGACTTCTGTTCAAAACCTGTATTTGGTTCATATTACCGCCGACGGGGTATGGATCGTATCGTGGAGGAAATCCAAGATATTAAATCCCTGGGATATACCGGTCTGTGGATCGCTGATGACTGTTTTACCCTCAATCTTGACCATGTCCGGGCATTTTGCCATGGCATGCTCGGGCAGCATCTCCACATGAGATGGACCTGCCTGTCGCGTACGGATCTGATCCCTCGTGAAGTTATACGTCTTATGCACAAGGCAGGATGCAGAAAGGTATTCTTCGGCCTGGAATCAGGCAGCAATTCCGTGCTGAAACTCATGGGCAAGAATACGAGGGTGGAAGACGCAGAACGTACACTCCATCTGTTTGCACAATGCGGCATCGAAACTGCGGGATTTTTTATCATCGGATATCCTGGAGAGACCTATGAAACGATTGAAACAACCCTTGCCTGGGCACTGACACTGCCTTTGAATGAAATCTCCTTTACTGTCCCGTTTCCACTCCCGGGCACAAGATTGTTTCAACGGGTGAGCGGTATGCAACAAGATGCTGACTGGAGCTGTGAGAATGAAAACCGGATGATCTACCAGTCTGAATTTGATGCTGATTATCTCCATAAACGTATCGAAGAGACGTATGAAAAGTTTGCAGACAAACAACGATAAAAACCCTGAAGCAGTGCATGAACTGCTCCTGACAGAGGACCTCTCCCTGGTGCATGCTCCAGGGGTGAGACAAGGAAAGACCCGTGACATGGCAAAGGGGCTCTTTCTGCTGTATCAGGGAAGAATGTGCGCCGGAGAGTCGGCAGGCTTTGGTCTGCCTGTGTTCAAAACCGCACGGCAAACATATTTTCCCTCCCTTTCCTCGATCAAATCTATCGGGGGCACCATCATAGTAACAGAGTTCCGGATGGATCGGGTGTTGGTATGGCGCATAGCAGGGAAAAAATTCCCTGACCTGGTAAGCAGGGTTATAGAACACCTGGTGAATGTGTACATGAAGAGGCCAGCGATGCAGAAACGTTTGCTGCGTCTGCGCGAATTCATTCTTGAATCGTGTGCAATCACGAGCACCATGGTGCAGGGGACTGATCAGGGGAGATGCCGGGTTGTCTACGAAGCAACTGCACAGGGTGTACACGTGTGCGTAGATGGCGGATCGATACAGGGACGGGGAGAGTTGATGGTGCTCAACGAGGTGGAAGGGCGGTCGTTTACCCGTCTCAGGATAGGGGATCGTATCCTGCGCGATGCCGAGATACCTTCCTGGAAGGGGGTTGATTTTGGCTCCGTGCTGGAGAGCCCTGTGCTTGGTCTGGGCATCTCGCTGTCTTTTGCCCGGGGGAGCTGCAGTGTGTTTTGCGGCAGGGAAGTTTCTCTCGGGCTTGATTGGGCCGGTTTTGCCATCATGAGCAAAACCCCGGTTGTGGATTATCAGGTGCATTTTCATATTGACAGGGCCAGGCAGAAGACTAAGCAGCCGGGAAAGCCCGGAATAGTGGACAGGAAGGATAGCTGACTCGTTAGTATGACAGAGGTTGCTTCATGTTGCCCCGGTTATTATTGTTGAATGATTGCTGCATGATCTTTGAGACAGGAAAAATACGTGGGGAGGAGAAGATACATGAGGCGTACAGCGATCCTTCTTCATTGGGTGTTTCTGAGCTTGTTGCCTGCCGGGTTCGTTTTCATGGCAGGCTGTTCCGGGGATAGTGATGATAACACGATGTCAGGAGGGGAATCATTCGCGCTGGACCTCACGGCTCTGTATTCCGAGGTAAACTCGATTGCAGTGCAGGTAGCCTACGAGCCGGATGCCGAGCCTTTTACCGGGGCAGCCATCAATACTACGCAATGCTGGGAGGTGCTCGAGGAGAATCTAAAGGCCCTGTTTGAAGGACGCGTTATCGAGCCGGACATATTCGTGCCGGAAGACCTTTCCGAGATGGAGCCGATCCCGGCACAGGAAGAGGAAACCTGGACTGCAGCAGAGATCATCGACCTCGCCGGGAACATCTGGGACAGGCCACAGGGATTTTCTGTCGAGGATTTCTATGTGCTTTTTTTGAAGGGATATCTTGAGAAAGATGGCGTGGAGAATCGTCAGGTCATCGGTGTCTCTGTCGTAGGGACCCCGGTAATAGTTGTCTTCAAAGACGCTATTTTACGGTCCAGCAATGTATATGATGTCCTCATATTTGTGGAGCAGGCAACCCTTGTCCATGAGTTCGGGCATGTCATGGGGCTTGTGGATAACGGCATTCCCATGGTTTCGGATCATCTTGACCCGGACCACCTGCGCCATTGCACCAACGAGGAATGTGTCATGTATTGGCAGAATGAGGGGGCAGCAGACCTCAAAGAGTATGTACAAAAGATGATTTCTACCGGTTCCCTTGTCATGTACGGAGATGAATGCCTGGATGACACCCGCAGCTATATGCCGTAGGAAAGAGGTCAGGGGAGCACAAGAAGACATCAGGACTCAGGGTGGAAAGAACGTTATAAAAAGTTGAATTCATAAAGCCGGTAGTCAGAATCCGGGATAAAAAAACCGGCGCTTCACAGTTGAGCATGCATAACCGATATGGTTATCAGATCTCTAAGGTACCAAGTAGAAGGAGAACCCTGGGCATAGGAACTTAAAGGTTCCATGGGAAAAACTCTTCACTGAATGCGGCAATCCTTTTTCCCTTTCGCCTCGTGCGTCAAATCTGCTATAAGGCCGCGAGCATGGCTGTATGAAGAGGGCGGAGATGTCCTGATTCGCAAGACAAGCAGCTTGAAAATCAACATTCAGACACTATAGAGATCGAAAAAGGAGTCAACGCATGAACAAACCGGATAATGTCGGAATTAATGAAGTAAAAGTAGACGAGAAAAACCTCTATCGTGAGGAGGTTTTTACCGATCTCAGATACGCGACGATCCGTCATCTTACACCGGTCAACCCGGACGGGAAGGAAGATGACAAGCGCAACCCCTTGTTTTTTGGCCAGACCCAGATGATGACGTCTGCAGGCTCAATACCTCTTCAGTTTACGATTGAAGCCAATACATTCAAACAGGCCCTGGATAAATTTCCCGAGGCCGTTGAAAAATCGGTCGAAGAGTTTGTCGAAAAGGCTAAGGAGGCCCAGCGCCAGGCCGAATCGCGCATTGTCGTTCCAGGCGGCGAACCGGGCGGTAAGATAACCTTGGGATGATCGAGCGGGGAAGGCAAAGTCCGAGTGGTTGGCAGCCGGACAGGCCTTGTAAAATAAACTTTTAACACGCTTGGCACAACGATTTCATAGATAATCATATACCTCGGTATAGAGAAATATTCCCGGTGAAGGGGGCTGCTCTATGAGCAGCCCTCGTTTATCTCGCAGAAGCTTTGGCTTCGATCTCCTGGTCATGGTGATAATTGGAGAGTATTCTTGCTCTTTTTCTACCGCGAAAATCCAGAATACGGCCTATCGTTCCCAGTCCTGAATGGATCATGAGAGCAGCAGGCGCCGTCATGTAGGGGGTAACCACAGGGATACCGGCCAGAGCACCGGCCTTCCATCTCTCGATACACTCCTCGGGCAGGATGCAGTCCGATTTTATAAGATACCCATCAGGATCATCGGGGTCGATGCTGAAACAGCCATCTTCGGGCAGCTTTGCAAGACATAATCTGTATTTTCCGTCATGCCTGGGTTCATTCCGGTGAACCACCAGGGTATATTCACCCGTGGATTGCAACTCGTGATCAAGTACCCTGCATGTCTTTGACACACAATCGGCATGTGCTTCACATTTCGTACTCCCCGGGGCAAAGAGATAGATATCCGGGGGTGTCTCACCGTCTTTCACCGCATCAGCTATCACAACCCGGCATCCCTCTTCTCCATTAAAGAGCCAGAGATTCGAAGAATGCAGAGAACCGGAATGTTCCTCGCCCGATTGGAGATATCCCTCATAGGTGTTTGAGTTCATCGCAGCACACCCATACAGGACGAATATCCCTGCGCAAACAATTACCAGTAATCCTGGTCGCGTCTGCCGATTCATACGTGCCTCCTTTCCCGGACAAGACCGGAGGAGCGTTATTTGTTTCCCGGGCAGTCGCCCATGCTGTTTATGCTGCAGATTGTAGCCTGAGGCGGTTACAGATCAGGTACCGATTGGCTCAATTGGTGAGAAGTGTTGCTGATGCGGCAAAACCCTTTTGATTCTAGTGGCTTTTTCCCGCAACACTGGTGTCCATTGATTATACGACGGAGCAATAATGTGAAGATTTAAGATGCATGCATCCTGCCGCATTGCTCTCTTACAGATGGCTTACATATGGCTTTGAGTAATTGCTCATGGATAGACTGTAGGTGCCCTGAAAGAAATGCTCATGGGGTGCTATTGAAAGAGCTCTTTAGGCTGAAGGCTGTTAGGAGATACATTTTTCCCTTGTCTCGTCATCTTTTACTGACAGTCTCATAGTCTTCAGCCTAACAGCCTGTCTCATGGATTCTGGTTTCATATAACTATTCTGAACAGTTACGTTTTTTTAGTACAGGTCTCCGCCTCCATTCTCGGCCATGGCGTGAGGGACAGAATAAAACTCATATCAGCGGATATCACCCCCAAAAACTGGACAGTAGGGGAGGGAGGAATACGTCATAATCCTACTTTGCTCTTGACACGGGGATCATAGAACACTAATGCTTATTATAGATCTGAAATAAGGATGTATCTGAATTTGAATAATGCTTTATGAATGAAACCTCTGGTAGCCTTCAATAAGTCAATAATTCATGGATGATAACTCCCTTTTCAGAAATTTATTAACCAGGCCCCTGGCTTTTAAAACAGGGAGGACTGGAACAAGAGGTAGTACATGGCACAGGGAACAGTAAAATGGTTTAACGAGCAGAAAGGATTTGGCTTTATTACCCCCGATGATGGCAGCGATGATGTATTCGTGCACCACACCGCAATCAATCAGGAAGGATTCAAGACCCTTGATGAGGGTCAGAAGGTAACATACGATGTTGTCAGTGGACCAAAGGGTCTGCAGGCAGCTAACGTTGTCAAAATGTAATGAGTTCTAAAGGGGCAGTCTCGTACTGCCCTTCCATGACGCACTGATCGCTCGGGCTGTCGAGGTTGTACGGGATAAGCTCTTTGTATTTCCTCGGCCGCTGCCGAATATCTTCAGTGACTTGGCCGTACGTTATTACGTTGACCTTGTGCAATCATTTGATACACAGGGCCATAATATTTCTGCAATCTTTAAGTGACAGGTATAACAAAAATGGAAGCACCCATAAAATATCAGGAAACCGAGGTGTCCAGACACCGCACCTTCGGTATTATCAGTCATCCTGATGCTGGAAAGACAACGCTGACAGAGAAGCTTCTGCTTTTCGGCGGCGCAATTCAGCTTGCCGGGACGGTCAAGGCGCGCAAGGCCACCCGCTATGCCACCAGTGACTGGATGAAAATCGAACAGGATCGGGGTATATCCGTAACAACCTCGGTGATGAAGTTCACCTATCGGGACTATGAGATAAATCTTCTCGATACGCCCGGGCATAAGGACTTTTCCGAAGACACCTACCGTGTACTTACCGCTGTGGACTCGGCACTTATGGTAATCGACAGTGCCAAGGGGGTCGAGACCCAGACAGAGAAGCTCATGGAGGTCTGCCGGATGCGAAACACCCCGGTCATGACATTTATCAACAAGCTCGACCGGGATGGGCTCTCTCCTCTGGATCTACTCAGCGACATTGAGGATAAGCTGCAGATCGAATGTGTTCCCATGAGCTGGCCTATCGGTATGGGGAGTGGATTTCTGGGTGTCTATAACCTCTATCGTAAAGAGATCCGCCTGTTCAGCCCGGTAAAGACATTGCGGGATCAGGAGGTGATTGTCATCACTGATCTGTACGATCCAAAGCTCGATGAGCTTCTGGGAAGCCGTGCAGATGATCTGCGCGAAGACGTGGAACTCATAGAAGGGGTTCTCCCTAAATTTAACCTTGAGGACTACCTTAAAGGCAACCAGTCTCCTATCTTTTTCGGCAGCGCCATCAACAACTTCGGGATAAAAGAGATGCTCGACGCATTTGTGGAGATGGCTCCGTGTCCTGGTGACCGGCCGGCAATAACCCGGGATATCTCCCCGTATGAGCGGCCGTTTTCCGGTTTCGCATTTAAGATTCAGGCGAACATGGACCCTGCACACCGGGATCGTATAGCCTTCATGAGGATCTGCTCCGGCAAGTTTACCAGGGGGATGAAGGTGATGCATCACCGGATCGGCAAGGAAATAACCCTGCTAAATGCCACCATCTTCATGGCCCAGGACAGGAAAAATGTGGATGAGGCATATCCGGGGGATATCATCGGAATACACAACCACGGGACCATACGTATCGGGGACACGTTTACCGAGAAAGAGGAGCTCAAATTTCTCGGGATCCCACACTTTGCCCCGGAACACTTCCGGCGGGTAATTTTGAAGAATCCCATCAAGTTCAAGCAGTTGCAGAAGGGGCTGGTTCAGCTGAGCGAAGAAGGCGCGGTACAGGTTTTCAGGCCTCTGGCCGGCAACAGCTATATCCTGGGTGCAGTGGGAGTTCTGCAGTTCGATGTGGTTATGGAACGTCTGCGGGTCGAGTACGGGGCAGAGGCCATATACGAGCCGGTTGATTATGCCACTGCCCGCTGGGTTGTCAGTGAAGACAACAAACTCATGCGAGAGTTCGAAAAGAGCTACCAGGGCTACCTGGCAAGGGATGCCGAAGGATTTCTTGCCTATCTGGCACCGAACTCATGGCGACTGAAAAACGCCATGGAGGAATGGCCCGGGATAACATTCTTAAAGACACGGGAACATAACTGAGATATAATTCCTCAGTGGAGAAAAGTCATGACCAAGGTTGCTGATTTCGAGCACCTTACCCTGGATGTGCTGCTGGACGTGGTAGAGGAAGCCATCGGTTCTCCCATGACCGGCCTGACCATTCCCCTGCCAAGCTATATCAACCGGGTTTACGAGCTTCAGACCAGAAGCGGCGAGCGATTCATCGCAAAATTCTACCGCCCCGGCCGATGGAGCAGGGAGGCACTTGAAGATGAGCACCGGTTTCTCGCAGACTGTGCGGCTGAAGAAATACCGGTGGTGTGCCCCATGCTGTTGGCTGACGGCAGTACCCTGGGCAAAACCGACGGGATTTATTTCGCACTTTTTCCCAAAAAATCCGGTCGTGAGTTCGAGCAGAATACGGATGAGGACTGGAGAAGGGTCGGCAGGCTTGTGGCCCGTATTCACCTGGCGGGTGGAAAAGGAAGTGTTAACGACAGGATAACCCTGCACCCCCTGAAATCTACCCGGGACGACCTGAACTTTCTCATCAGGGGTGATTTTATCATCCCGAAATACTTGGATGCGTTTGATGACCTCACCTCCGGCATTGTAGAGAATATCACTCCACTCTTTGAGAATATCAGTCTCACGCGCATTCACGGAGACTGCCACCGGGGAAATCTCCTCGATCGTCCCGGCGAAGGGCTCATGGTGATCGATTTTGACGATATGATGGTCGGCCCCCCTGTTCACGATCTCTGGCTGCTCCTTCCCGATCATGCAGGCCGCTCGCGTCGGGAGATCGATCTGCTGCTCGAAGGGTATGAGCAGTTCCGGGAATTTGACTACTCTTCGCTGAAGCTCATCGAACCTTTGCGGTTCATGCGAATTATCTATTTCCTCGCCTGGCTCGCCAGACAGGTGGATGATTATGCCTTCAGGATAAACCACCCGGACTGGGGCAGCGAGATCTTCTGGCAGCGGGAGGTCTCGGATCTCAAACACCAGTTCCAGGTCATTATGGAACACAAGGTTGCCTGGGAAGAGGGCAGGTTCTTCGGGGGATGAAACACGCCAACAGGTGAAGACCGGATCTCATGCTTCTCTCCACAGGGTTCATGCCATTGTGTTGGCTGCTGAGATTTTTTTTGAACTGTTCCGAGATAAGATTTCATCAGGCTGAGCGTTGCCCGGTAGGTACCGATAACCCCATGCCTGAAACGACACGTTTCTAACCGAATATACCCACAACTATAAGTCCGGAGATAACGACTTTTCGGCTGAAGTTTTTGTGTAGGGTTTCACCAATCCACTGCATAGACACTAATTGCAGATAATACTCAGCTGACATCTGCGTAGCCGGGAGAGATTCTCATCATACAGGCTCGTTTATTACGGAGCGGTATGAATCCTTTCTCAAGATATCGTGAAGTGTTTTATGAGAAATCAATGCTTCAAGCCTTGTTAATCCTTGTCCAAAAAACTATTGACAGCAGCAGCGGAATAGAATAGGACGGACTGGTCCGTAGCATTGAATACATTGATATTCATAAGAGAGGTTGTTGGTATGACGAATGATACGTTGATGCAGATCAGGTCTGGTGGCCGCAGGATCGAACTCTATGCGGAGGTGGGCAAATATTTTTCCGCAGATGGAAAACCGGACTTGAATGCATTCCGACACTACATCTATGAGCGTCTTGACCAGATAGGGGCAGGCAGCAGCAATGCCGAAGACTTCGGCAGGGAAAGCGCAGCGTGGGTGTCGTCCTGCCTGGAAAGAATAACCGGATACCTCAGGGAAAAAGGGCTGAATGACGAGGCCCTTCTGCTGTTTCGTGCGGCGATCGAAGAGGCTGACCGCAAGGGTGTGGGGACGGTTACCCTCACGCCGGATCTGCTCAGGATGATGCTCTCGACCAACCCGGCAACAGCTCAGGCTGCAAAGCAGAAAACAAGCCCTTCGGTAAACCGCCAAAAGATATTTGATGCTGCCTTGCAGCTGTTCGTGGAAAAGGGTTTTCACAACACCACCGTGGATGAGATTGCCACCCTCAGCAAGGTCGGTAAAGGCACTGTCTACCGCAATTTCAAGACCAAGGAAGATCTTCTCGATAAGATGCTCGAGGAAAAAACTGCAGAGATCGTATCTGTTTTCAGCAATGTACTCTCGAGTGACAAAGATATCCTGGTCGTTGTCGAAAAGACCATCTCCATGTGGCTGGGCTTTATTGAAGATAACTATCTGCTCTATCGACTGATCCAGCAGGAGGATATCGTGCAGCGTTCAGGTAAGCGCACAATGTTTTATAACACCATTGTCTCTCAGCTCCCCATGCTCAAAGAACGGGTGGTCGCCCTGAATGCCAGGGGCAAGCTCAAGACTACCAGTTTTTACACTGCATTTTATGGCATGTTGGGGTTTATCGACGGGGTCTTTCACAAATGGTTGCACTCGGGACGTGAATATTCCCTTCGCGATGAACTGCCGGTTATTCTCGAAGTTCTGTTCAATGGCTTTGTGGGGGAGAGGGCAAGTGGCAAACGATTCTTTGTGCCCCCCGAAGAACCCGGGAACTGAACCGGCAGTTTTTTTCAAGCGATCCCCTTTATCGGAAAACAAGATACTAAGGTAAAAATAATGAGGTAGCATTACGAAATTTTCATGAACGTTACAGCAAAAAACATTGGAGGTAATTGCACCATGAATGAGAAGAAAACAAACACCGTTGTGCTGGGAAAGCCGAACGGACGCAAGCTGGGATTTGCAGGTTGCCAGGAGGTACACCGTTCACAGTGGATGCCCGAATCTCATCCGGGAACGAACGAAATACCGTATTTGCTTTATCCTGTCTCGATCACGCCCGAGGAAAACAGCTATATTCGTTACATTTGGCGTTCGAGCGAATATTCCGGGAAGAACTTCGCCCCCTTTGAGATTGCCGAGGTGCCGAATAAATATAAACTGGGACAGATTCTGGCCTGTGGTATCAAGGCAACCTGCGCCACGTACTCACAGCACTGGCAGGGCATGTATTTTGACTGGACATTCAACAGCAAATGCAAAGATGCCATATCCAAACTCAAGGTGCTTAGTGACGGCGAGACATTCTCGGAAAACGCCTTCGCCACCGTGGTGCTGATAAATACCGGCTACCACGGCGTTTTTATGGACCTGATGTCTCTCAGGAACAGACCGATTCCTCCCAGTATCTACAGCCTGGAACATATCGATATGGGCACCTTCGAGCACAACTTGAAGAGTGCGGTCGGTGCAGTGCTCGGCGGACATATCGGGGTGAATGTGATCAGGCGTTCTCTGGCAGCAGACCTTGTGAAAGGCCCCAATAAGGAGGCCTACGATATGTTGAAAAAACTCGTGACAGTGCCTGGTATGGAGGAGGACGGGAAAATCATCACCATTGTGCAACTCGGATTCAAGCAGTATCAGGACAGGGAAATGTTTGACCCGGAAATAATGCAGAAGGCCGGCGCAAAGCTGATAGAACGTAAAAGCGAACGCCGCAATGCCGATTTTGATCTGGAAGTGCCTGACGATATTATGTTTCGTTTTGTGAAAACCTTCAACGATATACTCAAGAAATTCGGGGTAAGAGACGTGACCAAGATGATCGTTGTCGAAGGCAATCATTGGGAAGGCCATCTGCTTCTGGCCCGTATCAGGGACAGAATCAAAAAAGGTATGGATAAGGCCCATGCCGATGTCATACAGGCCTATGATAAGAACCTGAATAATTCGGCATTCACTTTTTCTGACTTTGAATCCTACAAACAGACCGCAGACATGATCGCAGAGTTGGGCAATAAGGTGCTCAAACCCAGAGAAGATGCTCACAAGATGGTCTTTTTTGCCATTGACATGCAGGCGCTGAAACAGCGCCGGATCTCCATAGATGTGGCAGAACAGGCTGTGGGAGAGGCTATTCAGGCCGGACTCAATTCTATACACCTGGACGGCACCACAAATATCCCAGAAGGCGATGATCTGCGGTTTGGGGCGTTTTGTATGACAGGACCGATGCATTCGGCCGAGCTTCTCGACACGGATGAGGACCTTGCGAGAGGATGGGGTAAGGGCTTCAGCGATGTACTTTCTCCTTCAATTCAACCTACCGACAAAATGGAGGCCGTGATCGCAATCTGCGCCAAACGGGAACAGGATGCCCTGATCGCTGAAAAACAGGCAATGGATCACCGGAAATCCGTCAATGATCTCTTCTGGTACCGTACCTGGAATCATCCCGAGGGGAAAAGACTTGATCTTCCCCATTGGATCTCCTTTGCCGGCATGCTCAATGTGCTGCCCATTGAAGGCAATGATCTAACCATACAAGAGAAAGATCTGCCGGATTACCTGCCGGAGGAACATCCGATTACCTCAATGATGATGTGGCAGAAATAACGGTTCGTATGGCGAGATAAATTATCTGCCCAAGGGGGCACAAGCTCGTCAATGCTTCACTGAGGCCGCGGTTTATCTTGTTTCAGGTTCATCGTGTAGGTATCTGTCCTGTTTTCGAATAGACCGGAGCGGCACCTGATAACAGCACGTAGGCAGCTGAGGCAGGACCCCGGGTGACGGGGATAACGGGTTCGTCGGGCAGGGCATAAGAAATTTGGCTCTTCATACGGAAACGTACGTTCCTGAATCCAACTATACTCTCGTGAGTATGAACCATAGTTGTTCTTTTATATCTGTAACTAAAATTATGAATAAGCATTGGAGGTTTAAATGAAAAAGATTGTATTTGTCCTGCTGGCCGTAATAATGCCGGCAACAATGAGTTATGCAGGTTGCGTGGATACGTATGGTATCGGAAGCAAGGCTACAAGCATGGGGGGGGCGTATGCTGCATACGCCGACGACCCCTTTGCCGTGTATTACAACCCTGCGGGTCTGACACAACTGAAAACACCATCGTTTGCCATAGGTGTACATATGATTGATCCATCGATTGAAATTTCGGACTTCTACATCGAGGATCACCCTGACAGCGGATTGCCCGGAGAAAATTCAAAGGCTGATTTTTCAGATGACTCGGACAACCTTTATGCGCCGCATATGGGATACGCCATGCCGATTACCGATCGTCTTGCCGTAGGTATAGCCGCTTATGCGCCCTGGGGGCTGGAGATCGAATGGCAAAATGATCCGAAGAACAACCCTGGTGCGTATAATTATTTTCATTCCTACTATGGCCGCGTCGCTGTAACGCCTGCGGTTGCCTATAAGATAACGGACAAACTCTCAGTAGGTGTCGGAATTTCCATCGGCAGATCCGAAGCCGGCGCGGAGAAAAGAGTGTATATCACCCCTGATGTCATGAGCATATCAGGCATGGACCAGTACGCAGCCCAGGTCGATACCGCGATTGCCTCAACAGGACAATCCACCACAACCCAGGCAGCGGCTGTTTATGAACAACTCCTGGCCGGGGATCCCGGCAATATCCAGTATCAGCAGGCCTATGGATTGACCAGTGGACTGTCCGGGATGGGCATTGAAACCAGTTCTGATCTGAATGGGACTGCTGCAATTGATCAGGACTCCATACTGGAACTGAAATTTAAAGATGATTTCAATTATTCATTTAATATCGGTTTGATGTATAAACCGATCGATACTGTATCCCTGGGGTTTACCTACAGGAGCGAAACAGATACGGATTTTGATGGAGATGCGTATATCAACGGGACTCGCGTGTCAGGGGCTGGTCTTGAATATAACCTTCCACAACAGGTTCAGGTCGGTGTGAGATATATGCCACACGAAAAATTTTCAATGGAAATGGATCTGATATGGACGGATTGGAGCATTAACAGTATTCAGGCGGAAACATTGGATACCCCGGTAAGTCTCCTGATCCTGCCCGGCCTCAACAGTGAACCGTCAACAAGGCTGGAAAGTGAAAGAGACTGGGAAGATACCAAACAGGTTCGTATAGGCGCGGAGTATCTGTTAAATAAAACCATCGCCTTGCGATGCGGATATTTTTATGACCCTACGCCAATCCCGGATAACACGCTGGATCTCCAATGGCCTGATGCGGATAAAAAGACGTACAGCCTCGGGGCTGGATTCAATTTTGATAAGATGACCGTGGATACTGTCCTTCAGTATACAGACATCGAGAAGGATCGCAAGATCGGCGGAGAAAGTGATAACTTCAATCACTCCTATTCGGATTACGATGCTCATGTCTCTGCCGGCGGAAATCTTTTCGGTGCAGGCGTTACCTGTACATACAGATTTTAATGTACCGGCAATGAAAGGGATACTAAAAGGGGGGCTGCACCGGGGATTTCGCTGTAACCTCTAGCGATATCTCTGGTGATACTTTTTAATAGTGATCATGGCCCGGTTGTGTCAAACAGACACAACCGGGCCATGGTACAACAACACTATACGAAGCACGGTGGTATCGATTGATAAGCATGCACGGAAAAATTACGCTAAACGGCGGGATCGTTACCACGAGAACCTTTGCCGTCGAGCCGGAGGTGGATCAGTTCGGCACCATTGCCGCGGTTGATCATGGAACCGGACACTGACAGGCTTGCGGCTTGAAAGAAAAAGAATTTTTAAGCTGAAAATCTATGCCCTTCATGAGTCCACGTATGCTTTAGTGGCATGAACCAGAAAATGTACTGTGCGGAAAAAGGATCAACATGTGTCTGTTGATCTCTGATGGGGCATGAAGAAGAGGCTATTCTTCAGAATTCTCGGGAGGCTGAGGACCGGGTACTATGTCGGCAATATCAGGATCTATGTTTTCACCCGATTCCATCAAAGCGGTCTTGCGGTCTTTGGACTCCTGCTTTCGTTCCAGCTTTTCCTGCTTCTTTTTATTGCGAACCTTTTCGCGTTCAAATTTTTTGAAAGAATAATATGATTTTTTTGCCATGGTTTATCTTGTCTGGTGATTAATCCAAGTTTATTTCTGAAAAACAAAAAAATACAATAAAAGGTCTTATACAATTGGCAGACTACCACGGTGAAGGATAACCTCAATAAGACCAATTCGTGTTTCAGATTACGTATATCCGTACGCAATACTCCAGGGAGTGTCAAGGATAAAAGCTGGAAGCGACCAGCAACGCTCGGAATTCAATCCGTTTTTGCGGTTGCCTTTGCCGTCAGCTGGGCCTGACAATTCGCCAGGCCAGCCGAATTGGACAATATGCGGTATGCACATAAAATGAATCCATGAAAAGGGACCCCTGCCCGGAGAGAACGGGCTCTCGGGTCATATGTTCTCCGGATGAAGAATTCAAAGAAACCGGTGAAACAACGGTGCCATCAGTTCTATGCAGGCTGTTAGGCCTGTATTAACCGCCGCCCTCGGCTGCGACAAACCCTCGCGCCGGGCCCCCGGTATCTGCCGGGCTGCCGGCAATCTGAGAAAGATATGCTGCGCCCAGATTCTTTATGTGATCGTGGACATTGTCAAAGTAATTGAAATGCGACTGTTCTTCATCAATAATGGATTCAAAGAGTTTCATGCTGGTGCTGTCGCCGTTGTCCCGGCACACGAGGACAAACTCGTTATAGGTTTCAATGGTGTCGCCCTCGAGATGTGCATCGAACGGAAAAATACCTTCGATCTTCTGCCCCTTTGTCACCTTGCCATCTGATTCCGAGGTGGGCTCTCCTCCGAGTTCCTTGATCCTTTCTGCAAACATCTCAGCGTGACGCATTTCATCGATTGCAATGAGTTTGACTTTTGCAGCCAGGTTTCCGTAATCCATGTCGTCCAGGTTATAGTGCTGGTTCATGTACTGGTGGATGGCCATCAGTTCCATGGAACGCGCCTTGTTCAGCACCTCGATCACCTTTTTCTTTTTTTCTTCCCGAGCGGTTTGAGTCATTGAAATACCTCGCTTTTTGGATAATTGAGTCTAAAGCCATACCGAAGCAACAGTTTCCGGCCTGTAAAACTCCCTGTTCTAATAATGTTGCCGGATTTCTGATTTGCAAGACTTGGGGTTCATGATCTTAGGGCCAGAGGTGCAAAGGGCCTTTTTTCAAGACTTTGGGTTCATGATCCTAGGCACAGAGGCACAGAGGCACAAAGGATTTTTGCAAGACTTTGGGTTTATGACCTTAGGGACAAAGGTGCAGAGGGCCAGAGGGCCAAAGTGGTTTTTTCAAGATTTTGGGTTCATGATCCTAGGCACAGAGGCACAGAGTAACAAAGGCACAGAGATTTTTTGCAAGACGTTGGGTTCATGAACCAAGGCACAAAGGTTAAGCGGGGGGGGATTTATCAAGTACAGGGGGCAATGATATCATTGCCCCCCCTCGATCCTGTTGCGTTTTAAGCCTTATCAGCGGTAGTCGTACACGCCCTTGCCGGTTTTTCTGCCAAAGCGGCCGGCCCGTACGAGCTTTCTCAGTAATGGTGATGGCCGGTATTTATCACCCAGTTCCCGATGGAGGCCTTCGATGACCCGCAGCAGGGTGTCGAGTCCTACAAGATCTGCCAGGGCAAGGGGACCGATGGGATGATTGCACCCTAAAACCATGCCCTTGTCGATGTCTTCTGCGCTTGCAACCCCTTCTTCCAGGGTGAAGAAGGCCTCGTTGATCATGGAGCACAGTACCCGGTTTACCGCAAAGGCCGGAGCCTCGTTTACGATGATGCATTCCTTGCCGATCTTCTTGCCCCAATCAAGTGCAATCTCAAGGGTTTCATCAGATGTCTCATAGCCCTTGATGATCTCTAAGAGACGCATCACCGGGACCGGGTTGAAAAAGTGGGTGCCGATAACCTTGTCAGGCCTTTTGGTGATGGCAGCCATCTCCGTGATACTCAAACCGGAGGTGTTGGTGAAGAACAGACAATGATCCGGAACAATTTGCTCCAGTTCCGAATAGACCTGTTTTTTGATCTCCATGAGCTCGATGACAACCTCAACCACAACATCGGCATCCACTGCTGCCTCTTTGATATCGAGGGTAGGGTGGATTCTACCGAGCACGGCATCCATCTCTTCCTGGGTAATCTTGGCCTTGTCTACCCCGCGCCTGAGATTTTTGGTTATCGCATTCATGCCGCCATCCACAAAGCGCTGCTCAATATCACGCAGGAAAACCTCATATCCGGCCTGCGCACAAACCTGTGCTATCCCGTTGCCCATTAAGCCTGCTCCCAAAACACAAATCTTGTTGATTTCCATAAGAATTCCCTCCTTAATCATTACAAAGAACTTATGCGATGGTTTGCGTGGTGTCAATATAATCCTTAAAAAACAAGGGGATCGAGAATTCAAAGGAAAAGCATACAGGAGAAAGGCCTCCTGGTGAAAGTTAAAAGGCACCAGGTTCAGCAGTAGAAATATTTTCAGCAAGAAAGGTGTCAATATATCTCGGGTACAAACCCTGCGGGTCGAATCAAAGGGCTGGAAGCGCCAATGTAAGGTTTATCCCTTCCGGGAGATTTTTCGCTTTGGCCATATTGGGGATTATTCCTGACAGGGCATGACTCAATGAGCGGGAATCTCTCTTTGGCGCATTGTGAATTGAGGCAATAGAGGGTAATCTTCAGTAACAACCTGATATCCAAAAAACATTTATCCTTGACACATTTTACGATAGCCTCTAAATTATACTCAAGATCTGAAAAAAGAATATATCAAAATTGAATCATGCTTAACGAACGATACCTCTGGTTTCCCTTCAATAAGTCAATAATTCATGAATGATAATTTTTAATTTTCAGAAATACACAAACAGATACTTGCGTTTTACAAAACGTCGGATCTGGAATATGAGGTAATTAATGGCACAGGGAACAGTAAAATGGTTTAACGAGCAGAAGGGTTTTGGTTTTATCACAGCAGATGATGGCCAGGATGTTTTCGTGCACCATACATCAATCAATCAGGATGGATTCAGGACTCTCGACGAGGGTCAGCAGGTAACATTTGAAATAGTCAGCGGACCGAAAGGGCCTCAGGCTTCTAACGTCTGTAAGTCTTAAACAGCTAACAAGGGGCAGGCATAGCCTGTCCCCTGATATTTATACACATTCAAGACATTCTCCTTGGGCAGGAGAAAAGGGTTCATTGGGTGCCATCATTTTGATGGCAACGCTTTGTGATGGCCTGATTCACTGCAAAGAGGAAATATTACCCTGCCGCTGTCTTTATCCTGGTATCTCTTATCTGCGGATCATCCTGATCATGGGTTTGCTCTTTGCAAGTATGAATAATCACAGTTATGTCAATTACTTTATTGTTGAAGCAATATCAGAAAGAAACGATTGAGCAATAAGGTACACAGGTAATCGGTAAAGGCCCGTGGTGAGGGGCCTGATCAGCAATATTCACGAAAAAAAATATTCATACACGCCATATTGACAATTGGTTTTCTCCAATTATTTTGAATTCCTTATCTGTGCATCTAGTCTCTATTGATCTTTGATCTGCTCGCGATACGTGGAGGATCTCGAAAATCTTTCAACTGAATAGTACAGGATAACAAGATGAACAGAAAACAAGGAGGTGTAAGATGTCTGTAATGAAAAACAAGTGGTTAAGGTTGCCTGTTGTAATCGCCATTCTGGCATTGTTCGGCTGCGCCACTACCAGAACCGAAATGGAAGCTCTGCAAGGAGAACTTGATGATAAGAATCTTGAAATAGAACAATTGACAATGCAGAACAGGCAGAAAGATCTGGAGATCGTTACATACCGGGATCAGCTGGATGAACAGATGAAGTCGACTAAAGAGGCTGAGATGCGTGCAGAAGAACTGGAAATGCAGATGGCTGATGCACCATTTCTTCCCCTCGATGCGTCCCCGGGAGAATGCTATGCACGGGTTTTTGTTGCACCTGAGTATGCGACGATAAATGAACAGGTTTTAATCCAAGATGCTTCCGAGAAGATCGAGATAATTGATGCCAAATATGAGATGGTGGAACAAAAAGTCCTGGTGAAAGAGGCCTCAACAAGAGTGGAGACTATTCCTGCCAAGTATGAGGTGGTTGAAGAGAAGGTTCTCGTCAGTGAGGCCCATGTTGCCTGGAAAAAGGGCAGAGGCCTGATAGAGAAAGTCGATAATGCCACCGGCGAGATCATGTGTCTGGTGGCTGTACCCGCTCAATACAAGACCGTAAAGAAAAAAGTAATGGTAGAGCCGCCCAGTACCCGCGTAATCAATGTTCCTGCCTCGTATGAGACTGTTAAGATCGGGAAACTGATATCTCCGCCAAAAGAAGAACTGGTGCAGGTTCCTGCCAAATATGAGACCATTACCCGGACCGAGATGATCTCTGAGGGCGGAATTGAATGGCGTAAGGTTCTCTGTGAGACAAACATGACTGCCGATATGATCAAAAAAATTCAGACTTCTTTGAAAGATCAAGGACATGATCCGGGACCCATCGACGGCATCATGGGAAAATTGACCAATGGAGCTATTAACGCATTCCAGAAGGAAAAAGGACTGGCAACGGGAGCCTTGACGTATCGGACAATTGAGAGCCTTGGCGTAGAAATCGACAAATAACTGCCCATCTCCTGCATTGTTTGTGAGACTGTCCTCATGGACAGTCTCGAGGGAGGGGATTGCTCCTTCGCATACAATAAGGAGCGTGTACAGGAGCGATTCCCTTGAAAAACTTGTCTCGTCGTGGTCATTGTACGGTTGAGGCAAGGCGCAATGAACAAACCCTTTTTTATTCGTTCTATTGTCTGCTACAGCCTTGACAGCCTGTCGTATTAACGTCTTTATTAATCTCTCCCCGGGGTTCATCTCTTCGGGATAATTCCTCAAAGCTTGCCTGAGGTCCCGTTGCTTTTTCAGGGGCTCCTTTTTTTTCGGGCAAAAAAGCAAGTTTTCTCAATGATCAATAATATTAACTGGATGAAGATGTAATTGAAAATGGCCATTTGAGGAAGCATATGGTAATAATAAGGAGTAAACGACATCTGCAGAATATACAAGAGAACAGCTCTGCAATACAGGAGAAGGTATGAATACACATCAGGGAAAGATCTGCACCATCCTCGTATTTTTGATATGTTTGCTGATATCAGGGCCATATACGGATCTACTGGCAAATACTGCTGAACAGACAGACCGGTTTACCCAGGGCTGGCAGGCCTATGAAGCCGGCAAATATAATGAGGCGCTCAGCGTCTGGGAATCTCTTGCAAAGAATGGGGATGACCGGGCAAAGGCGAACCTGGGAATCATGTACGACAGTGGTTACGGTGTTGCCGAAGATCCGGTGCAGGCGGCTCAGTGGTACCGTGAGGCCGCTGATCAGGGCAACTGCGGGGCACAGTATAATCTTGCCGTACTGTATGCAACCGGAAGAGGTGTCTCGTGTGATATAACACAGGCGGCTCAGTGGTACCGCAAGGCTGCAGAACAGGGTTTCGGTATTGCCCAGTATGATCTCGGGATGCTGTATGCGTCAGGACAGGGTGTATCCCGGGATACAAAGAGGGCAATCCAGTGGTTGTACAAGTCAGGGGTTACCAACCTGAAAGAAAAGAATATCGACGGTGTCGTGATTGCCGCCAAGGCCATCAATACCCTCCATCCCGGTCATCCGCTGGGAAACAAACTGAATGAAAAACTGCAAGATTCCAGGAATGATAGCCGTATCCCCCAGACCCCCAAGCTTTTTTCCGGGGCATCGATCGGTACTGCCTGGCCTATTGCCTCGGGGTATGTGGTTACCAGCAATCATGTTGTCTCGGATACCGGGGAGGTGACCCTGGTTGATACAACCGGCCGAGAGATATCCGCCCGGGTCATACTCCGTGAAGAGAAAATGGATTTTGCGCTGCTGGAAGTGAACGATCCTTCGGCTCTGCCTCCGGCAATTCCTTTGGCCACATCCCAGGCACGACTCGGTACAAGTATTTTTACCGTGGGGTTCCCCCGCATCGATGTTATGGGAAAAACCCCAAAACTATCCATCGGGGTAATCAGTTCGGTAAACGGCTTTTATGACGACCCGGGAAGTTATCAGACCACCGTACCGATTCAGCCCGGCAATAGCGGGGGGCCTGTGCTGAACTTCAATGGTGAGGCTGTTGGTGTGGTTACCTCGATGCTGGGCATCAGGGATGTGGCCTCAGGCAGCATCAATATGCTGCCCAACTCCAGTAGTGTAACAAAAATCGACCCCATGAAAGACATGCTCTCTCATCTGCCCCGGCGGAATAAGATGATTCGTGAACTGCCGCGTGATAAAGACAGCCTGGAAGATCTGGCGGATAGAATCCAGAAATCGGTGCTGATCGTGGTTGTGAAGCAGAAAGAGCGGGACTTGGGGAGCAGGATTTCAGGCACAAAGAGAAAGAGCGAGACTTGAGGCTCAGGATCCCAGGTCCAAAGTGAAAGAGCGAGACTTGGGGAACAGGACCATAGGGCCAAAGGGTTTTTCCCGAGCAAAGAAGACCGGGATACTAGGCACAGAGGCACAAAGTAACAAAGGCACAAAGGGAAGGATTGAGACTTGGGGAGCAGGATTTCAGGCTGAGGAAAAAAGAATGATATTACAGCTTAAGTCGCCAAGGCCTCAGGCCTGAATTTAAAACGCAGCAACTCTGGTGAATAGGTGCCCTGAAAGAAATGCCCTTGGGGTGCTAAAGGCTGAAGGCTTGTCGTTTACCATTCACCGAGCACTGTTTGCATTTTTCATTTCATGTGACTCGGGGTATCCATGCCCCTTGCGCTATTGTGGGAGCGGCTTTCAGCCGCGATATTTTCCTGCCAAAAGACGATTTTCCGGTATGATCTGCATCAACTGTTGCTTTGGGTGTGGTGGTTGTTTTCAGCTTGACTTGGCAGGGATGCCTTCGTAGAGTCGCCACCATTCACAAGAATAGCGACCAGGCGGTATGGTATGGGATTGATATGGATTAATGATGTTTCAATCAGCTTCGGCGGAGCCCCGCTGCTGGATGGGGTGAGCCTCCAGATAGACGAAGGCGAAAGGATAGGCCTGCTGGGACGAAACGGCTCGGGCAAGTCAACGCTGATGAAACTGATCAATGGTGAGATTGCCCCTGATCAGGGAAATATCCTGAAAAGCAGCGAAATAAAGATCGCCATGCTGCCTCAGGATGTGCCGGATGACCTGCCGGGAACCGTGTATGACGTGGTTGCTTCGGGCGGCCGGACGTACATTGAACTGCTCAGACAATATCACGACCTCACGGTTGAGATGGCGCAACAGGGATCTGCGCCATCACTGTTGAAGAAGCTGGAACAGGTGCAGCATCAGCTGGAAACATCAGGTGCATGGCATTATCACCTGAGAGTCGAGATGGTGATTGCACAGACCGAACTTGATGGAAGTGCTGTATTTTCTGTCCTGTCTGCAGGGCTCAAGCGCCGGGTGTTTCTGGCCAAGGCCCTGGTGGATGAGCCGCATATACTTCTTTTGGATGAGCCGACAAACCATCTGGATATTACGTCGATACTGTGGCTTGAGCAGTTTCTGTTATCATATGAACATGCTTTCATGTTTGTTTCTCATGACCGGGCCTTTGTGGAAAAAAT
This sequence comes from uncultured Bacteriovoracaceae bacterium, assembly GCA_964422755.1. Classification (GTDB taxonomy): domain Bacteria; phylum Desulfobacterota; class Desulfomonilia; order UBA1062; family UBA1062; genus DSAD01. The sequence continues at coordinate 27,725 of CAYRCP010000011.1, forward strand.
CTCGAAACGCATTGTGGAGATCGATCGCGGCCGGCTTTTCTCCTTTGACTGTGATTACACCACGTATCTCGAACGCCGGCAGGCCATGCTGGATGCGGAAGAGAAACACAGGCGGGATTTTGACAAAAAAATGGCAAAAGAAGAGGTCTGGATAAGGCGGGGTGTTGTGGCCCGCCGCACCAGGAATGAGGGAAGGGTGCGGGCCCTGATGGAGATGCGCAAAGAGCGGGCCGGGAGAAGGTATATCGACGGTACGGCCCGGGGGGTAATCCAGGAAGCAGAGCGTAGCGGAAGGCTGGTGGTGGATGCCCGGAATGTCAGCTTTGCCTACGGGGATACTTTAATTATCGACGGGTTTTCCACCACCATACTCCGTGGCGACAAGGTGGGGATTATCGGACCCAATGGCTCAGGCAAAACCACATTGCTCAAGATCCTGCTGGACGAACTCAAACCCCAGCAGGGAACTATACGCGTGGGCACCAGGATCCAAAGCGCCTATTTTGATCAGCTCAGGGCCCAGCTCGATGAAAACCTGACCGTTAAGGAGAATATCGCGGGAAGCAATGACAAGGTTTTTGTGGGAGGTATGCCCCGGCATATCGTGGGCTATCTCCAGGATTTTCTTTTCTCGAAAGAGAAGATCATCTCACCGGTCAGGATACTCTCCGGTGGTGAGAGAAACCGCCTGCTTCTGGCAAAGCTTTTTTCTACCCCTTCAAACGTACTGGTGCTGGACGAACCCACAAACGATCTCGACGCCGAAACCCTGGAAATGCTCGAAGACAGGCTGCTGGAATACAGCGGTACGGTTTTGATGGTAAGCCATGACCGGACCTTTCTCAATAACGTGGTTACCTCCACCATCGCTTTTGAAGGTAATGGCAGGCTGCAGGAATATGTCGGCGGCTACGATGACTGGGTACGGCAGCGGCCGAAACCCGGTGAATCTCAAAGGGTTGACGTAAAGGGCGGGAAGCCCAGAAAAGAAAGACCGGTAAGGCTCAAGACCAAGCTCTCCTATAAAGAGACCCACGAGCTCGAAGAACTGCCCGAGCGGATCGACTCACTGGAGAAGGAGAAGAATCTCCTGATCGCAACCCTGAACGATCCAGGCTACCAGGTAAACAACGACGCGGCAACAATAATTGCTGCCAACGACAAGCTGGAAGAGCTGGAACATGTGCTGGATGAAGCTTACCACCGCTGGGATGAACTGGAAGAACTGGCCAGAAAATATGATAAATGATGCGAACAGGCGGGTTCGTGAGCCTAGGCACAAAGGGCCAAAGATACAAAGTGAAAAGAAGAAAGGCCTCAGTGTCGGACCTTGATTTTTATGGGAATTTTAAAATTTGCTGCTCGACAGTGGTACAGCAGCGATATTCAATAAATTCTGATCGCTGATCGGTCGGGAATCGAAGTCTGAAGCATAAAAATTACGTGAAAGGGCCTGTTCTGTGAACGGGCCCTTTCATTATACTTAGGCTGGCCGCGTCGAATCAGCCCCGGCAGTGATGACATGCCCGGGAGGTTATGCCGGCATCAGTAATTCCATCCGAAGACACCGAAGGCCAGGATATTCATGATGATGGGCACCGAGTAGATAAAGGCCACAACGCTTATCTTGCCTTTCATGGTCTTGCGGGTAATGACCCAGATGGCGCCGCAGAAGAAATGGAAGTAGCCGATCAGGAAGATCAGCCAGACCCCGCCAAAGGAGAGGTACCAGAACGGGTATTCCCAGACCAGGTGTCCTCCGTAGTTCAGCAGGCACTCCACAAAGACGCAGAAGACCGAGTATCCTACGGCCCAGAACCATTTTTCGGGAATGCCGAGGATCTTCTCCGTGGTGCTCTTTGAGAGCGTATTGTAATAGATAATGCCCACCAGTGAGAACATGAACATGATCTCGATATTCCAGCCCACCATGGTTCTCAGTGCCGTGTCGCCCGGGGTGGTCCAGAAGGCCGAGCGCTGGGTGAAATGCAGCACCCATCCGTTCCATGATTCATTGAAAAAATCGATGCCGAAGATGGTAAGGCCTGCGAATATTGCATCCCAGTTGCCGGTCTGTCTCGCAAGTTTCATCTCTTTCGAATAGATGTAGAAGACAATGGCGAGCAGCGGGATAATGTACCATTTGACCATGGAAAGGTCCCTGAGTCCATCTAAGGCCTGTAATGTTGCCTGCGTCATAAAAAAACCTCCTCTTTCCCCGTATTATTTCAAGCTACTGCTGATAACTATGCACGTGAGACCTTTTGGTCCCTGCACAGTCCCCTCAAAATGATTTTAAGTCCTTCATCATACATGCCCACCGTTGAGATCCCTTCTGATTTCACATAGGTCTTGATGAGAAACATGATGTAGATGGAAAAGAAGAGTTCCGTGGTATGATCAACATCCACGGGATAAAAACGGCCTTCTTCGATCCCCTGAACCAGGATGCTCTTGATGAGCTGCATGGCCTCGTAATTGATTTCATAAAAACGGTCTTCCCCCGGTGTCAGAGTGAAGATGCTCGGATCCTTTATCGAGATGGCGCGGAGGTCTTCATCTGCGGCGAGATATTCAAAGGATTTCTTTGCCATGACAGAGAACTTTTCAACCACATCATCTGTATCGGCAACGGCCTCTGCAACCAGATCACGCCACCTGCGAAGTGACCTGCTCACGGTTTTTTCATAGAGGTCACGTTTGTTGTTCACATAGAAATAGAGGTTGCTCTTTGTCATGCCGACTTTTTCTGCAACGTCTTCAAGCGTGGTCTTCCTGAAACCGTAGAGGGCAAAGAGTTTCAGTGCAGCGTCAAGAATCTTGTTTTGTTTTTCAGCCTTGTCCATGAGGTTGGCAGAATATTAGAACAAATGAATCAAAAAGTCAAAAGATATTGCTTCGAACAAGAGGGCTCATGATTTGAGGCACAAAGGGAAAGAGCGGGACTTGGGGAACATGATCCTAGGGCCAAAGGTGCAAAGGGCCAAAGGGCCAAAGTTTTTTGCAGGACTTTGGGTTCATGATCCCAGGCGAAGAGGCACAAAGGGAAAGAGCGAGACTTGGGGAGCATGATCTCAGGCACAAAGTTTTTTTTGCAGGACTTGAGGCTCGGGATCCCGGGTCCAAAGTGACAATGGGCCAAAGGTGCAAAGGGGAAAAAGAAACGGGGATACAGGATTTCAAGCAACCTTAAATCTTACGAGATTGCTTCACTACGTTCGCAATGACAGCTTGTAGTTCATTATGAGGAGCGCAGCGACGAAGCAATCTCAAGCATTTCAGCAGATACTATGAGATTGCTTCACTAAAGTTCGCAACGACAGATTGGAGTTCCTT